>WAQG01000199.1 GCA_015520395.1 Candidatus Geoarchaeota archaeon | reverse complement strand
TGTGTATAAGAGACAGCTTCCCTCGAGGCCGCCCGTATAATCATAGAGTTCTTTGAGGGTAAAGATTAAATTGCTCCCTGTCTTGAATAATTGGAGAGGTCTGCCATGGGATATTTGAAGTACGTGGCCCAGCTCTGGAAGAGGCCTAGAGAGGGGCCCCTCGCCGAGCTTTACAAGGAGAGGCTGATAAAGTGGAGAAGGGAGCCCGCCGTAGTCAGGATCGAGAGGCCCACCAGGATAAACAGGGCTAGGGCGCTTGGCTACAAGGCTAAGCAGGGCTTTGTGTTGGTCAGGGTTAGGGTTAGGAGAGGTAAGATGAATAAGCCCAGGCCGAGGAGCGGGAGGAGGCCGAAGAGGATGGGCGTACTTGGACACACTGTTAAGAAGAGCCTTCAGTGGATCGCTGAGGAGAAGGCTGCCCGGAAGTACCCCAACCTGGAGGTGCTTGCCTCATACTGGGTTGGGGAGGATGGGCGCTACAAGTGGTATGAGGTCATAATGGTCGACCCCCACCACCCGGCGATAATAAATGACAAGGATGTTGGGTGGATCTCGAGGGGTGTGAGGAGACGTGGCTGAGGGAGAAATCGTCGAGCCCCCGAAGCCCATAGCCTACACCCCCGTCTCAAGGGTTAGGGGGGATGTGGCTCCTAGGGTTAAGCAGGCAAGGGGCTTCAGCCTCGGCGAGCTCAAGGAGGCAGGGTTCCCCATAGACCTGGCCAGGCGGCTAGGAATCTATGTTGATAAGAGGAGGGACACTGTCTGGCCTGAAAACGTGAACGCCCTTAAGAACTTCCTTGAGGCCTACAAGAGTGGAAAGGTTGTCGTGCCCCCAAAGAAGAAGAGGCCTAAGAAGGGGAGCCCCCAGAAGGGCAGGGTCTTCAGGGGACTCACGCCGGCGGGGAGGAAGGCCAGGGGACTCGTCAAGAGCCGGTATAAGGAGACGCACCGCTATAAGTGGAAGAGGAAGCAGCGAAGGGGGCCGCGGAAGACCCCCTCCTTCTACTACCACGACTAGGCCTTAGAGGTGTCCAGATTGGGGCGTGTGAGGAAGGGCGTCAAGTGCAGCGTTGCCGGATGCGACGAGAGGGCTGTCAGATCGATTTCGGTCAATAAGCTGGGCCCGCTTGCATCAAGGGTTAAGCTTGGTAGGGGTGTGAGGAGGGCCTACCTCTGTGAGAGGCACTACAAGGAGTGGAAGAGGCTTACAAAGAAGTCCAGGCAGCTTGAGCTGCTTAGATACCGTTAACAATGGGAAAATACGTCTTTCTCCTTAGTGGTGAGCATCCAGGCCTGGCTTTCTCCGAACTTAAAAGCGTCATCAGCTGTGTTGGTGGAAGGGTTGTTCGGCTCCATGAAAGGCTTGCCGTCTCCGAGCTAAGCGAGGAGCGTCTTAGGCTGGTATCTACCAGGCTCTCCTATACGAAGGTTGTCTCCCTGCTGCTCTGCATGTGCAGTGTCGAGGAGGCCCTGGGAAGGCTCAGGGCCATGAATATCCCGGTTGGGAGAGGGGAGAGCTTTGCGTTCAGGGTTATGAAGCTTGATAGGAGCGTCGGGGTGCCTAGCCCCGTTCTTGAGAGGGTTTGGGGAGGTTTGATTGCTGAGCGTGGTTTTAGGGTTGATCTTGAGAACCCCGACCACCTGTTTTTAGGCTTCATCTACGAGGGAAGGCTCGTCGTCTCCCTCCTCGTCTCCACGCCTTCCAGGGACGCCAAGTTTTCGGAGAGGGAGCCTTCCAAGAGGCCCTTCTTTCATCCTTCAAGCATGAGGCCGAGGCTTGCCCGCTGCCTAGTGAACCTTGCATGCTGCCCCGGCTCGCCCGTCCTAGACCCTTTCTGCGGCGTTGGAGGCATATTGATCGAGGCTTGCCTCATGGGCCACTACTCCGTTGGGATCGATCTGGATTGGAAGATGCTTGTCGGCGCCAGGGGGAACCTCCTGCATTATGGCTTAAGGAACTACGACCTCATCTGTGGGGATTCGTCAAAGCCCCCGATCAGGCCCGGCGTCTCATGCGTCGTTACCGATCCCCCATATGGGCGTGGCTCCTCCACCCACGGCAGGTTGCATAGCGAGCTGATACTCAGCATGCTCAGGGCTGTTAGGCCGAAGAGGGGCGTGATCGTGACCTATAAGGGCTCAGAGGTTGAGAGGGAGGTTCGGGCCCTCGGCTTCAGAGTAGACGATATGCATAGTATTAAGGTTCATAGAAGCCTTACTAGGCTTGTCCTTAGGCTGGTGAGGGAGGGTGTGGATTAGGTTTTTGGGAACCTCCGCCACGATTCCGACGGATCGCAGGTCGCTGCCCTCCATAGCGGTGCAGATAGGGGGCGAAGTCATATTGATGGATGTTGGAGAGGGGGCTCAGGTTAGGATGATGAGGGCAGGTATCAGTCCGGTTAAGGTGTCCAGGATACTTATAACCCACCTTCACGGAGACCACGTCCTGGGGCTTCCAGGCCTCCTACAGAGCATGGCCCTTATGGGCAGGGAGTCGACTCTCGAGATCTACGGGCCACCCGGGGTTGCCGAGCTGGTCTCCATCTACGAGAGAACCTCGCCGTACAGGAGGGGCTACCCGATCCTTGTAAAGGAGATCCTGAAGTCAGGGACGATTTACAGGGGTGAGAAATACAGGATAACCGCCGCTCCAAACAGGCATGTGTTCCCAGGCTACGCATACGTCATCGAAACCCCAGAGAAGCCTGGCAGGATAAACGTCGAGAAGGCTGTAAGCCTCGGCCTGAAACCGGGCCCAGAGTACAGGCTACTAAAGATGGGAATCCCCGTGAAGGTTGGGGGGAGGACTATTAGGCCCGAAGATGTGGTCGGCCCACCTAGGAAGGGCATAAAAATAGTGTATACAGGCGACACGGCCCCGTCGGATGACATAGTCGAGGCGGCTAAGGGAGCCGACGTGCTCATACACGACGCAACCTTCGCCTCCACCCACGTGGATGTTGCGAGGGAGGCGATGCACTCAACAGCCCTCCAGGCCGCCGAGGTTGCACTTAGAGCAGGCGTTAAGCTGCTGGTGCTTTTCCACCTGAGCGCCAGGTACAGGGATCCAGGCATACTTGCCAGAGAGGCCTCCAGGCTATTCCCCTTCGTGCTCGTTGCTGAGGACATGACCGTCCTGAGGCTCGGTTCCTAGCATTTTGGTCTCTCGTGTTCCCTCACCTGGCCGCCCACGGTTTTGGGCGCGAGCCAGTTTAACATCCCCCTAGCATCGTCACACCATATTTCAAATGTTATCGCCCCCAGCGGGGACTCGCCGGGATCGCTGAATGAGACCCTGCCCATGTAGGCTGCCTGTTTGTTGAGGTGGAAGGTCAGGAAACCTTCCCTCATCCCAGCCTTGATAACCCTGTGGGCCGCGTCTAAGATGCGCTCCCTCCTTAGGAGCTCCCTCAGCTTCTCGAGGCTGTCCAGAGAGCTACTATGCCCGATTAACCGGAGCCCGTAAGACTCCTCCACCTCGTCTAGCCTCTCAGGCGTAAAGACGTTTAGTAGTGCAGCCTTAACCTTGCTGGGATCCTCGGTCGGCCTGACTTCAACTGAGACCCTAATCCTCAGCAATCCTCATCAACTCCCTGAACATGGCTTCAGCCTTAGACACCGTCTCCTCCACGGGCCCCTCGTTAACGATCATGTAGTCTGCAAGGGCGATAAGCCACCCAACCCCTATCCTCAGCTCCAGATAATCGCGGGCCAAAAATTCATCAAAGCTTTTAGGGTCGTCCGGCCTCCCCCGCTTCAACGCTCTCTCAAACCTGGTTCTTGGCGACGCATGGACGGCTAGCAGGACGCATTTCTTAAAGCTCTTCTTAAAGAACTCCCACTCAGCCATGCTTCTCAACCCCTCAACCACAACCACCCTGTGGCCGGATCTCAGGGCGTTGTGGAGCTTAGATGCTGAGAGCTTTGCTATGGCTGCCTCCCCCAGCTCCCGCCTGAGCTCCACCATCAATCTCCTAAAACTCTCGGGAGTCGCTTCTATACCCCTCCTCGCCGCCTCCTCCCTCAACGCATCCCCCATGTTTACGACGGGCATTCCCAGCCTCCTTGCAACGCCAGCCACCAGGGTCTTGCCAGCCAGAGGCATCCCCGTAATCCCTATCAGCATCTCTAGTTCTACAGGGGTGAACAGTTAATATACCTTAAGCCCTCAATCCTATCTTGACATCCCATGCAGAGGAGGATCAGGTGCTTTATAGCCGTTGATGTGGAGGATGAGGTGCTCAGGACAAGGCTGGTAAGGGTTCAGGAGCTCCTTAGGGATACGGGGGCTAAGCTTAAGCTCGTCGAGCCGTCAAACCTCCACATAACGCTGAGATTCATAGGTGAGGTAAGCGAGGGGATGGTTGAGGAGATAGCCAGCCTGCTCGACAAGGTGAGCTTCAAGAGCTTCGAGATGACCGTAAAGGGGCTCGGCGCCTTCCCAAGGCCAAGCAGCCCCAGGGTGGTTTGGGCCGGGGTGGAGAGAGGGGCTGAGGAGTTGAGGATGTTGGCGGAGAGCGTAGACTCGTTGTTGAGGAGGCTTGGGCTCAGAAGGGACAAGGAGTTTAGGGCCCACCTAACCCTGGCTAGGGTGAAGAGGAGCGATAGGTCTGGCAACCTCAGAAGGGTGATAAGTGAGTATAGTGACTATGTCTTCGGCTCTCAGAGGGTGGTTAGGTTTAAGTTTAAGAGGAGCATCCTCACCTCGGCCGGACCGGTATATAGTGATCTGGCAGTCTATGAGGCTGAGGACGTTTGAGCGGCATTGACGAGGTTGTTGAGAAGGCGATAAGGCTATCTACCCCCAGCCAGGAGGAAAGGGCCGGGCTACGCAGAGTTCTAGGGGAGGCAATGTCTCTATTAAGGGATGCCGCCGAAAGGCTGGGTGTGCATGTCGATATTGAGGTTCACGGCTCGGTCGCCCACGACACCTGGCTGCCCGGGGAGAAGGACATCGACATATTCCTTTTATTCGACCCGAGCCTTGGCCGAGAACGCATAGTCTCTGAGGGGTTAATGCTTGCCAAGATGGCCTTTCCCAGACACATCGAAAGATACTCCGAACACCCCTTCATAACAGCCCTCTACAAGGGGTACAGAGTAGATGTTGTTCCTGCAGCTAGGATAAGGAAGCCCTCTGAGAGGCTGACCGCCGCTGACCGCACGCCACTTCACACCGCCTACCTGAACCGGAAGCTGAGCGACGAGGCCAGGCGACACATAAGGGCATTTAAAATGCTCCTCAGGTCAACAGGGCTCTATGGAGCTGAGCTAAGGGTGGGAGGCTTCTCGGGATACCTCTCAGAGCTCCTAATACTTTACTACGGCTCCCTCCAAGATCTCCTAAGGGGGGCCTCAGGCTGGAAACCCTATAAAACCTTCCTGAGCATCGAGGCCCCTATTAGAAAGGCCTTCAATGATCCTCTGGTCTTCATAGATCCCGTTGATCCCGGCAGAAATGCGGCAGCCGCCCTCACCCTCCAGAGGATGTCGGAATTCATACTTCTAGCGAGGCTCCTTCTAAAGAAGCCCAAGCTAGACGTCTTCAGAGGTGTGGGGAGGGAGATTAAGAAGACTGTACTCCTGAAGCTCCTCGGGGAGCGGGGATCAGATCTGGTGTTCATAGCCTTTAAGCCTCCCCAGGTTCCGCCCGACACGTTGTGGGGAGAGCTTTACAGGTCCCTTAGGGGGGTAGCTAGGCTGCTTGAGAATCACGGCTTCAAGGTTCCGGACATGTTTGCATGGACCGATGAGAGAACGCTGGCAGTGATGGGCTACGAGGTCTCATCTACATCACTGCCACCTAAAGTCGAGGTTCGCGGACCCCCGGTCTGGATGGGGGAAGGAGCCGACTCCTTCATCTCTAAGCACCGTCACGTTTGGGTCAGAGGCGATAGGCTCTACGCCTATAAAGCCAGGAAGTACACCGATGTCCACGATCTTCTAAGATCCAAGATTCTGAGGGCCTCGATTGGCCCCGATGTTAGGGAGGCCCTTAAGGCTGGCTACGCTGTGTTGTCCGGGAGAAGTGCTGTGAAATGGGCTTTTCAGAGGCCTGATTTATATCAAAGGCTCGTTGAGTTTATTTTGAAGTCGCCTTGGTGGGTGGAGCTCCTAGCCTGATCAGGGTTGAGCGTTGTGAAGGCGTACTGCTCCGCCTACTCTACTATCCATCCGGGCACGGGGACTGCTCTAGAGTCGGCGAGTTAAGGGGGCTCGGGGTTACCCAACTAGTTCTCAGGGGCCCAACCCAAATACCCAGGGGGATCCACATACTCGGCAAGGGAAGCACAAGCCTCGTGGTTGAGGGCCTTATGGGAGGAAGGAGGGTTGCTGTTAAGGTTAGGAGGCTTGACGCCAGGAGGCCCTCCCTTAAGCCGGAGGCAGGGCTCCTGCGGTTAGCTAACAAGGTGGGGGTTGGGCCGAGGCTCTACGCTTATAGCGACAACTTCATAGTGATGGAGCTGGTCGAGGGCATTCCTATAGGCAGGTTTCTGCTCATAGCCGACCGGGAGTCGCTGAGGAAGGTTCTTAGAAGCCTCCTCGACCAGTGTTTCAGGCTGGATCTGGTGGGGCTTGACCATGGCGAGCTCCCCAATGCAAGGCGGCACGTATATGTGGTGGGTGGGAGGCCTGTCATAGTGGATTTCGAGTCGGCAAGCCTCTCTAGGACGCCCTCCAACCTGACCAGTATAGTGGCCTACATCCTCCTAGGGAGCTCCAGACACGCAATGAGGGTGTCAGCCCTTTTGAACGTAGACCGGGAGAGGCTCATTAAGCTTCTAAGGAAGTACAAGCAGGTTAGGGATAAGGATGCCTATCTAGACGTAGTCGCTGTTATCCTTGGGGAAGCAGACGGGCTGCCTCCACGCTAGAAAAGAAATATATCCCGAGTTTTGCTCAGTATTCATGGCGGGGGCCGTAGTCTAGCTTGGGAGGATACGCCCATTAAGGGCGCCTAAGGCCAGCCTGGGGTGACCACCCCGGGCGGGGGGTCCTGGAACGCTGGTGATCCCGGGTTCAAATCCCGGCGGCCCCACCACTAATGTTTATCTTTATGTTGGTGGAAGGGCGTTTGGGGTGTCGGTCGTTGCACCCTATTGTAGAGAGGTATTCGACTCCTGAGATGCTAAGGATCCTTAGCTATGAGGCTAAGATTTCGAGGTGGCTTAGGGTTGAGGCGGCAATAGCGGAGGCCCAAGCGGAGCTGGGTATCATCCCCGGGGAAGCCGCCCAGGAGATATCCCGGAAGGCCTCGCTGGAGCATGTAAGTGTTAGGAGGGTTAAGGAGCTTGAGAGGGCCCTTAGACACGAGGTCTTATCGGTTGTTGAGGCGCTCATAGAGGTTGTTGAGGGTGAGGCGAAGAACTATGTGCACTATGGTGTGACGAGTTCCGACGTGATCGATACGGCTAACGCGCTCATGTTTAAGGAGGCCCTTGAGGTTATAGAGGCTGATCTAAGAAGGCTTATAGAGCTGCTTATCGGGTGGGCCGAAAGGACTAAGGACCTGGTCTGTGTGGGGAGGACTCACGGACAACATGCCCTCCCTACGACATATGGCATGAAATTCGCCCTCTGGGCTGCCGAGCTCGCCAGGCATCTTGAGAGGCTTTGGGAGGTGGGGGGAAGGGCTCTGGTAGGGAAGGTTGGTGGTGCTGTGGGGACCATGGCTGCCATGGGCGGCAAGGGGCTTGAGGTGCAGAGGAGGGTTCTGGAAAGGCTGGGGTTGAGAGAACCCCTGGTGACCAACCAGGTTGTCCAGAGGGACCGGTATGCTGAACTCGTATTTTTGATGGCGCTAATAGCATCCACCCTGGAGAAGATCGCTAAGGAGGTGAGGAATCTACAGAGGACTGAGATAGGCGAGGTTATGGAGCCCTTCCGTCCGGGTCAGGCAGGCTCCTCCACAATGCCCCACAAGAGGAATCCCCATAGGAGTGAGAGGGTTTGTAGCCTAGCGAGATATTTGAGATCCCTGGTCACAGTCTCCCTGGAGAACATACCCCTTGAGCATGAGAGGGACCTAACGAACTCTGCCAACGAAAGGATAATTATATTCGACTCCCTTATGCTAACCGACTATCTCCTGAGGGAGGCGGCGTATATAGTGGAGGGCCTAACGATAGATGAGAGGGCTGTTAACCGGAACCTCCACCTAACCAAGGGCGTCAACCTCGCCGAGCGGGCTATGTTGAGCCTCGTCAGGAAGGGTATGGATAGGATTTCTGCCTACAGGCTGATACAAAGGGTTAGTATAGATGCGCTCCAGAGGGGGCTGAGCTTCAGGGAGGCGCTCTCCGCCGACCCAGAAGTTAGAGTCTGGCTTAGCCCGGAGGAGATAGAGGATATATGTAACCCGGAGACATACCTGGGGGAGGCGAGATCCATAGTGGAGAGGACGGTTAAGCATGTTAAGAACCTCTTAGAGACGCATACTCTATGATCTTCTTGGCGGTCTCAGGGCCGATCCCGTGGATCTTTGAAAGCTTCTCGACGTTAGCCGAGGCCAGGTCCTCCAGGCTTCTATAACCATGAAGGTAGAGGATTCTTGCCCTAACCCTCCCAACGCCGGGGATTGCAGTCAGTTCCAGGAGCTCCTCCTTGACCCCATGCTCTATCCTCCTGTAGAGCTTGTTGAGCCTCGGAAAGTGGCACTCCAGCTCCCTCTCAAGTTTCGATAACTCGTAGGCTGCGTAGGCCACCCATCTGGCGGCCTGCACGTAGCTATATATGTCTCCGGGACCCACCCTGTAGGTCTCGACGAGCCTCTCTTCACCCACCTCGTTTATCCAGTCCCAGAGGAGCATGGCCGTTTTAAACTCCCTTAAAGAAAGGATCCAGTCCTCGTAGTAAAGGTAGTCGGTGTCGAATGCTGGGTGCATTTTCCTCCTCCAAGCCTCAAAGAGCCTTTCCCACTCGCGCCTCTCACTTCTATAGACCGGAAGCTTCGGCATGTCGTCGGTTCTAGCTATTATCTGGAGGTACTGGAAGTCCTCGCCCTCTCCGTTAAGCTCTCTAAGGAGGGTTAGTATGGTCTCGGCTGATAAGGGATCAATATAGAGCTCCGAAACCCTCTTCCCAAGCGGCGTTGCAACGACCCTGTTACCAAGCCTCTCTATAAAACCCGAGTCCAGGAGGTACCTATATATACGCTTTACAACACCTCTCACCCTTCCAGCACCGACGGTGTGGGCATAGAAGGTGGTGGAGATGAAATCTTCCAGCTCGCCCAACTGGGAAGCGAGGCCCGTTGCGAAGGCGGCTAGGACGTGGGATCTCAAGGCACCTTCGTTGTCGAGCTTCGACCTTATCAGCTCCGGCTTCCCCCTGATGTAGATCTCCATGAACTCCTCGGCGGCCCTTCTGCTAGAGGCCAATATGATTGCCTCTCCGTACTCGTCGTAGCCCGGCCGGCCCGCCCTCCCAGCAAACTGTTTATACTCGAGGATTGGAATGGGCTCGGAGTAGCCGAGCCTAACATTAAACCTATACATGTCGGGGATAAGCACCCTTCTGGCGGGCACGTTCACTCCGGCGGCGAGAGTCGGGGTTGCAACTATGACTTTTATAAGTCTTTCCCTGAACGCATCCTCAACCATCTTCCTTGCCTGGTAGGTGAGGCCTGCATGGTGGAATGCCGCCCCCATCGAGATCTGCCTAGCCAGCTCCTGCGTTACACGATCCTCCCCTAGCTTCGCCACTTCACCCGACACCCTCCTTAGCTCCTGCCGCTCCTCCTCGGTTAAGCATCTTTCAATGTGGGGGGCAAGCTTGCTTGCTGAGGAGACCGCCGATCTTCTGGTGCTTCTGAATATGAGAACCTGCCCGCCACTGGTTATCGTGTCTAGCGTCAGGTCTATGAGTCCTCCATGCCTAACCGGCACTCTTAGAAGCTCACCGTCCGAAAACTCAATGATGCCATTATAGTAGACACCTTCCCTGAGAGGCACGGGTCTCCACTCACTCTTCACAACCCTGGCCCCAATCCACTCGGCTAGCTCATCAGCGTTGCTGATTGTGGCGCTTAGGGCTATTATCTGGGCTCCTGGGAGGTCGCGCATAAGTCTGGTCAGCAGTATTTCGAGCGTTGGCCCCCTCTCCTCCGAGCTTATAAGGTGGATTTCATCAGCTACTATAAGCCCAACATCTCTAAGCCATGGGGCGTTATGCCGGATAAGGCTGTCCGCCTTCTCGTTTGTGGTGATTATAATGTCGTAATCCGCGAGCCAAGGATCAGCACTATCGTAGTCTCCTGTTGAAATAGCCACCCGAACTCCCAAGGAGCTTAGTTCCCTTAACTCAGCGTACTTCTCAGAGGCAATCGCCTTAAGTGGTGTTAGGTAGAGGGTCTTGTAACCATTTTCAGCTTGTCTCAGGGCGGCAAGCACCGCGATAAGTGTTTTGCCAGAGGCTGTTGGCGTCGCCATAACCAGGTTTTCGCCTTTAAGAACCCCTGTTTTAAGGGCCTCGGCTTGAGGGGGATAGAGCTTCTTTATACCTCTAGCCTCAAGCCATTTAACGACTTGATCGCTCAAACCGAGGTTTATTAGCTCCTTCACCAATCTACTATAGCCACCTTATCGCCAGGAGGCTTATAAATTGCCCCCCTCTTGACAAGCTCCTCAAGGACTGCTCTTACGGTCTCGGGATCCATCCCCAGCTTTGCATTAGCTTCTTTGATTAGCAGGCTAACATCTACTGGGCCACCGACCTCGCTCATCAAGTTCTTGATAAGGCTAAAGAGCTGTTTGACCTTTTCGGCCTTGGATGGCGCCGCTGAATATCCATAGCTGGAGTATACGTCTATCTCGCCTTCCACGACCATAGCATGTCTAAGCATATAGTCAAATAGGTCGACGACAGCCTCGGCATCCTCCCTTGTAACCACGTCGCTTAGCCTCATCCTAGCCCTAGCTTCAGAGAGCCTAATTAGGGCTTCAAGCTGCCTTAATGTGATGGGCACGGTCTCCTCACTTCCACTCCGGATCCTGTTGTAATACTCGTATAGAACGTTTAGAGCCTCATCGGAGAGGCGTGGCATCACATTCCTCTTAGCATAAGCAATGTATTTCCTTAGGAATTCCGGTGAGAATGCCGCCCTCTCAGCTATGTATCGGCCATGGGTCTGGTGAAGCTTCAGAATATGGAAGCTTAGGTTGCCCTTCTCCTCGACAGCCATCTCGTCAGCCACGCGGAAAATCAGGTCGAATCTTGAGAGTAGCGTAGGCGACAGGTTCACGTTGTCTGCCAGGCTTTTACCTGGATCGTATCTTCCGAACCTGGGGTTGGCAGCTGCAAGTATGCTTGTCCTGGCATTGAGTATGGCCCTTATATTGGCTTTATAAACGCTTATTGTCTGGCTCTCCATGGCCTCATGCATGGCCACCCTATCTGAATCCCTCATCTTGTCAATCTCATCTATGGCCGCCAAACCTCCGTCAGCGAGGACGAGAGCACCAGCCTCCAGGTAGAAGTCCCCACCCTTATCCCTTATCACTGCGGCAGTCAGGCCTGCGGCGGTGGAACCCTTGCCACTCGTATATATTCCTCTGGGGCTAAGCTGAGCGGCGTATTTTAGAAGCTGTGTCTTAGCAGTTCCGGGTTCCCCGATCAGTAGTATGTTTATGTCGCCGCGCACCCTCAGACCGTCGGGGAACCTCTTTGGGACACCTCCAAACAGCTGTAGTGCTATTCCCTCCTTTATCCTCTTAAGGCCGTAAATTGAGGGAGCTATACTGCTGATTATCTTCTCAACGATATCAGGATCCTCGGCAGCCCTACGTATATTCTCAATGTCCCTCTCCGTCAGCTCGACATCTTCGTCAAGAACGGTTCTCTCAATGTTTATCGCATTTACGGCTGGCTGATACAGGTTCTGACCCGCGGGCTTTATCTTCACAATGCCCGTCAGAGCCACCCTATCGCCAGGCTTCACCGAGTCGACCAGGTCGCCTTCCACCATCACCTCAGTGCTATAGGGAACCTCTCCGGGCGGGAGCTCTTCAGGCTTCTCCTGAATGGTTATCTTCTGGCAATCCACGAGGAAGTCCTCTTTATGATCTATCTTAAAGAGGCCCTTGTAGCCACAGTCGCACTCCCCCCGCCTCTCGATCCTGCCGCTCTCGTCGGCCCTAACACGGTATCTCCTCCCACACTTTGGACAGATAAGCGTGGTTTCGAGAACAATCATGAATTTAGGTGAAACTCTAAGAACTACACCCTCAATCTTCACAAGCTTCCCAACATGCTGGGATGATATCTCCCTGAGCCCAACCTTATAATCGTCGGTCAACCCCCTAATCCTTACATAAAACTTTTTTGTCGCCTCAACATAACTGCTATTCATCTGCCCTAGGAATATCTTTAGCGCCTTAACCATCGCGTCCAGGTGTTCCTCGGGGTTCTCGGCAAGCCCATTGGCTAAGTTGAAGTCATACTCAAGGAGGTCGTAAAAGTCTATAACTATTGAGCGAAGCCTTTTAACAGGCATGGTGTGTATCATTTCTCTGTACTTAAGCCTGCCATCGGCCATGAACTCCTCATAAAACCTTAAGTACCTCTCAGTTAACGTCTCCTCAACCACCTTCCCTCACCCCCAGAACCACCCGGCGCCAATCATCAAAAATCTCCCTGAGCGCCCTATAGATCAGCTTCTCCTCGATGGTCGCAGCTCCCTCCACATCTTCGTCAACCCTGGCGAATGCCAACTCCATTAAGATTTTAAGCCTCCTTTCCAAGAGATTAAGCAGCTCTATCCTCATCCGCTTCGCCGTCTTAGGATCCCGTGATTCCAGCCTCTCTATAGTTGACAGCACCATCTGGTAAAAGTTGGGCTTCAAGGGCTTAAGCTTATTACCCATCCTATATTGGCCATGGACTATCGACTTAAGCTTCCTTAAATCTATCTCCTCGCCTAAAGGCTCAATATACCCCTCCTCCTCAAGCGCCATGGCTACCAGCCTTGGAAGATCCAATACCTCCCCAGCCTTCACGTCCTTCCACTCAACACCTCCAAACACGAACCTGGGAATATCCTTAAGAGCCTTAACCCTCACCCTCTCATTCTGGTAATCTAACCTAGCGATGAGAGTCACGTCTTTAACGAGTCCTCCCCACATACCCCAGACAATCTAGTGCAACTAGGTAAATAACGGTTTCCAGAGCCTATTCTACAGTGTATAGTCTGCCGAGAAGCCTTAGATGCTCCACCTCCTCCTTAGAGAGCCTCAAAATCCTTGAAAGTCTCTCAGCAAACTTCTCGTCGTGATTAAAGAGGAAGGCCAGGTATGGCAGATACTCACTTATAATCTTCCTTTGAGACGCATGGAGTCTCCTGGAGAGCTTTGCAAGGATCTTTGACCTTAGCTCCCTAACACGCCTGCTCGCCACCAGCTCCCTGAGATACCGAGGATACTTGAACCTCGACCCCTTAGGCCACCTCTTCTTGGAGAGCGATACTCCCGCTGACATGAAAAGCCTGGAGTACCTCTCCAGCCTCCAGTACCCAGGCTTGTTAGATCGGGCCTTATAAAGGTCTGCCAGGGAGAGGGCCTCATAGGCGGAGAAGAGCTCCTCAGGATCCTTGTATATATTTGGTATGTTCTCAGCAATCCATCTAAGAAGAAGGTCCGGCTCATATGTGAACTGATTAACCGCCATTACCGCAGCGCCTATTTGCCTTGCATAGAAAATCCGCCCAAGGGCTTTAAAGACATCTATCTCTCTATCCCTATAACCAAACCCAGCGAGGCTCTTCACGGAATCCTCAGTGATCCTCCTACCCACAAGGCTGGCGACAAGCTGCAGATCCAAAATAGAGCTGCGGACATCACCATCGTTTCTCTCAGCTATACGCATCAACGCATTTCTATCACAGCTAAGCCTCTCCGCCCTACATATGTATGTCAGCCTCTCGGCAATCTCCCTAGAGCTAACCTTGTAAAACCTGATGAGAACGCTGACGTCCTCGGAGCGCAGAGGCCTCAGCTTATCCAGCCAAGCGTCATTCGCGGCCAGAACCACAGGATTTTCACTCACCTTAATCATCTTTACTATCTCATTAATAATGCTCGACGCCACAGAGGCAGATATGTTGTCAACCTCATCGAAGAATATAAGCCTTTTAACACGTCCAAAAAGGCTACCGTGCGATCTGGCAAGGCTCGTAACCCTTCTAACCTGCTCAATGCTCTCTATCTCTCCAGCATTCAGCTCCACGAGCTCCAGCCCCAGCTGGTTGGCTGCCGCCTCTACCAATGCAGTCTTCCCAACGCCAGGGGGGCCATAGAGAAACGCTGCCTTCCTCTCCCCAACCCTCCCCATAAGCCAGGGTTTAAGCCAATCCATGAACTCCTTCTTAGCCTTCCTGTTGCCTACGACCTCGTTGACGAGCCTCGGCCTATACTTCACGGTCCAAGGAAGGCCGCGCACCATAGCCAACTCTACACACCCTTGCTTCCCAGCAGGGCTATCCTTGCGAGCAGGGCGGTCAGCTGTATATCATCGTTGGCGCCCTCAACCAAGCGGAACTCGTAATCCCCCAGTATTTCCAGTAGCTTCATCTTCAACCTCTCCGAACCCCCCTCCAAACGCATTATTTCCCTGTACATTTGAGACACTATGTCGATCCCCGAAAGCCCGTAGGTGAACATGAGCTTGTAGAGATCTGTCCTCGCGCCGTTGAAATCCCCCTTTAAGGCCTTCTCAAGCATGAGCCTTATCTCCTTGGGCCTCGCAACCCCAGCGACCCTGTAGACGGTGTCGCTTGTAACATTTCCAAGGGCAGCTGCGCTCTGAAGTATGTTTATGGCCTTTCTAAGGTCTCCGCCGCAGAGATCCCATATGGCCTCATAGGCATCCTCAGACACGCTGACACCCTCGTTCTCGGCAATGAACTTCAACCTTCCTATTACGTCCTCCTTCTTCAGCGGATTAAACCTAAATATCACCGTTCTCGACTGTATGGGCTCTATTATCTTATAGCTGTAGTTGCAGGTCAGTATAAACCTGACATTCCTAGCATAAATCTCCATAATCCGCCTCAATGCCGTCTGGGCGTCGGCGGTCATGGCGTCACTCTCATCCAGTATAACCAGCCTGAAGGGCGCCTCGCCTATGGGAAGGGTCTTGGCGAAATACTCCTTTATCCTCTCCCTGACGACGTTTATCCCCCTCTCATCGCTTGCATTTAGCTCCAGGGTGTTCTGCCTCCAGTTCTCCCCGTAAAGCTCATACGCAAATGCAAGCGCGGTGGCGGTCTTTCCGACACCAGCGGGGCCAGCAAACAGCATGTGGGGGACGTTCTTCTCTGCGATAAACCTCTTGAGAGCAGTTATGATGCTCTTCTGGTTCACTATATCGTCGAGCCGCCGGGGACGGTACTTCTCGGTCCACATTATCTCCTCGATCGGCATCACTACTCATTTATAACAGAGCTTTTCCCAATAAAAACCCGATGTGGGCTCTAAAGCTCTACTATGATGGAGAAAGGTTCAGTGGCTCTCAATACCAGCCGGGAAAAAGAACCGTGCAAGGCGTTTTGGAAGAGACGTTGAAGGGGCTAGGCTATCTAGGGGCGGACGAACGCGTAAAGCTTTGCTGTAGAACCGACTCGGGCGTCTCTGCATTAAGCCAAGTGGCGTTGGTTCCACTTAGGAGAAGGCCTATTTTAGGTGAAATAAACAGCGCCCTTCCAGGCGATGTTGTTGTATGGGCATATGTGAAGACCCCGAATCTTAGGTCTGTTAGAACAGTTGTAACAAGCAAGGAGTATAGGTACTACCTATGGTGGCCGAAGGATCTAAACCTAGACGCCTTGAGGGAGGCGAGCTCAATGCTAATAGGCGAGAGAGAATATGGGGGATTTGTCAAGGGTAGGCGGAAGAAGGCGTGGATCACCGAGGTAGATGTGTGTAGGGCTGGGGAGTTTCTCGTCTTTAGATTCGTTGGGAGATATTTTGCGTGGCAGCTTGTCAGACGTCTTGTCTCAGGGCTTTTAGACGTCGCTCTGGGAAAGCTTTCCCTAGGCGAGTTCGCCGGGATTCTTAAAGGAGGTAGGGGAATGGAACCTGCCCCAAGCTGGGGTCTCATATTATTCAGGGTTGAAACCCATCTCGACTTCACCGTCGATGGGAGGGCCTTAGAAAGGGTTATGACACAACTTAACTCGAAAATAGCATATAACGGCGCCAGGTATATGCTATTTAAAGACGCTATGAACTTTCTTCGATCGCTTTAAAAAGACTCCTCAATGCCTCGGCCACGGGCCCCCTTGAGAGCCTCAATATACGTATCCTCCCACTGCCAAACCGCTTTTCCTCAACTATTCCAGCCATCTTAAAGTCGTTTATAATCCGGTTTAGAACTGCTGAGTTAAGCCCAGTGTTCTTCGCGATGCTCGTCACATTATCCTCTCCAACGGCAACCAGGTAACGTAGAACCTTGACCTTAGATTTAGAGCCCAGTATAAGCACGGCCTTATCCAAGCCTCCCACCCAGGATACGCCTTATCTTAGCCTCAAGCATGGAGGCCGGTATCCCAGAGAGCCCGAGAAACGTCGACCTACCCCTACCCCTACCCAGGGAGTTGACTCTACTTGAAATAAAGCCCATCCTCTTAAGCCTCTGGACGTACTCCCAAATCTGGGTGTGCATCCTTGGCTTAAGCCCTAGAGACTCACAAATAGACCTGTAAGCCTCCTCAACTTTTGACAACTTAACAAAGGCGGCTCCGGTCGACCTAAGAACCGCTGCAAGGCTGAGTAATAATAGTAGCTCATGATTTGTCAGGTTTTCAAGCTCCTCGACCCTAACTCCCGGGTGAATATCGTGGGTCGCCTTTCTGACGTGTTCAGGCTTAACCTCATCAGACTCGTCAAGCTCAGCATATTTGCCAGCTCGCCAAAGAAGCTCCAACGCGTACCTAGCATCCCCATTCCCCTCTCCGTCGACGCCTGCGAGGCTTGCAATGAAGTTAATCACCTCACTATTAACGACGCCCGGTCTGAATGCTTCCTCCACCCTCTGCTCTAGTATCTTTGCAAGCTGCTTAGAGGTGTACGGCTTAAACTCTACTATATTGTGTTGAAGCGTGCTGACGAACGCTTGGTCGAGCATGTAGAGGAACGAGATGTCCCGCACGACGAACAATATGCTCATCCTTTGCTCAGCTTGGAGGAGGGGATCGGACAGCCTTGTGAGCATGTATATTGCGTCAGGATTCGTTCGCGCAATATAGTCAAACTCATCTATTACTATAAAGGCGTATGCCTCCTTGTCCTCAAGGTAGCCCCAAGCCATCTCAAGGTACTCTTGGGCAGAGTAACCTCTCTCTGGGAACTTACTGTATATACCTCGGGCGATCCTCTTAGCGACCATAAAGAGCGTCCTATCTCTATAAC
>WAQG01000198.1 GCA_015520395.1 Candidatus Geoarchaeota archaeon | reverse complement strand
CCTCCCCCACTCCCTCGCCAAAGCCTCATCCCTAAGGGTATGCCGGGCATAGCAGTACAGGCAACCATGCTCACACCCAACATAAGGGTTGAGGGCGTAATCCAACCCCCCGAGCTTCGACCTAACCAAAGCACTTCTACAAAGCGTCTCAAAATACCTAACAACCATCATTAACCATAGATACGAAATACAATATAGGTTTACCCCAAACCATCCCATGACTAGCCTCAAACAACGTATAGCTTAAAGGACACATGTAGAAGCGCCAACCCTGCCCCTCAGGCACTTTATTTAGGCTTGAAGGAACCGTAAAAATAGATGTTGAATGGAAGCTTCCTGGAACTAACGGCTTCAGCGCCACGTCACCCTAAGTATTTTGGGCTTCGCCCCTTTTTAGTATCAATCCTCCCATCAGTATGGCTATAACGAATATGAGCGTGAATATGGCTAGGATGAGCCTGACATCCCAGATTGCACGCTCCGTCGGGTATGTAAGCGGCTCTTCCTCCACCATGGCTATACTCACATCCACGATTATGGGTATGTCACCTCCCGCCGCCCTCCTAACGGCCTCCCTAACCTGATCAAGGGCCCCATTCAGAGTCGTACCCTCCTCCCTAAACCCAGGCTTCATAAGAATCACCTCAACCAGCAACCCGTTGCTCACAGCCCCATAATACCAGCTCGGCCTCCTCCCACCATTAAGCCTATACACCTCTCTGTTGATCTTGCTGGCAAGCCCAAAGCTATACTTCTCCTTAATGGACGGAGTCAAATCTATGGGCAGCCGAACCGCTACCACTGCAACCCTATCAATCCTCACATCTCTGCCCAAATCCCTAAGCCCAGCCTCCACGGCCTCGGCATAAACCCTTCCAATCTCCTCGGCATGTCCATGCAGTATTGCAACGTCCTTCTCATAGGTGCTGTTAGATAACAGAACAGTTACGACGTTTTTAATGCCTAACACGCTGAAATTGGTGATGCCCAAGTCCCTTAGGAGACCCTCAACCGCATCCGAACCAATCGAAGTAACATTGCCCACAAAGATCGGATTCCCAGGAAGCCTGTACTGATAGGCCGTTGCGTTTATATACGCAATCACACGGCCCATGAAGACCGGATTAAGAACACCATCATAGACAACAAGGTTATGATAAAGATAGGAAGGCTCATCCACATACTCAAAGAAACCCACAGTAGGCGTCAAGGCAAAAATCGCCGGAACGGCCATCAATAGGTAAAAAAGACCTGATGCCAGAAATGCATAGCACAACCTCATGTCAAACCCCCCACCCACAATATTTGCCCCGACTCCCTTTGTTCACACCTATCCTATAACGAGGCATGAAGCCAGCTATAGTAGCTACTACGACTGCCAGCAAGATAGTCGCTGCTAAAAGTACCCGAACATCAGGGATGCTTGGCTGGGATGGGCCGGAAAGCACCCCGCTTCTTGCTTTAGATTTGGCTATGTTTACTATTACTGGAAGATCCTTTCCGGAAATATCCCGGATGACCTGCCTTATGATATCTAGGCTGCCCCTCAGCGTTATGCCCTCCTCTTTGAGCCCAGGCTCCTGAATAATTATCTCAACCCCAATTGCACCTAGACACGCGCAATAAAACCACTCCGGCGCCCTCCCACCATACATCTCCCATATCCTGTCCGTTATCTTCTCGGCAAGATCGCCACTCGTTATGTTCGAGTCAAGGCCTTGATGGAGCGCTCCATCCCTGCCGATACTTAGATACACAGGCAACTTAACAAATACCATGGCCACACTATCGGTCAATTCTTCAAGACCCAACTCCGTTAATACCTGACTGTAAACCTGAAGGATCAGATCGCTGTTTGCCTTTAACACAGCCACACCCCTCTCAAAAGTGGTGTTGTAAAGAAAGAACGTTATAGACTTTGTATCTAAGGCAAAGGGCGCAACGCGATAAAGCCTCACACCCAGCTTTTCCACAGCAGCTTTTACCGCGTCCCCCACTTTTCCAATCAACTCAAATGGCGGTTTGAGCCGATCATCTGAAATTGCATAGGATCGTCCAACTGTGGAGTTAAAGTACACGAGAAGCCTGGCAACGAAGAGCGGATTACGCTCACCATAGTAAACTGCCAGATTGTGATAATACCACGAAGGCTCGTCCACATATATAAAGAACTCGACGTTGCCCTGGGAGGCTAAGACAGGCGTAAACATAAGTAGTAGAAGTAAGATGAAGCATAAAGGAGCACTACGCCGATAGCCCACGTTAAATCCCCCAAGTTCCGTTAACGGGGTTGCTCCCAGCTCCTTAGCAATTTTATTTATGCTAATACTCACTAATAAAACATAATGTTTCACCCAGCAATCATAGCCCACAAGCATGCTAACTAGATAAATTTCATACATCGTATTCAATTGTATAGACTGGAACACCACTATCTCCTGGAAGGTGGCAAATAATATATCTATGTTCCCCTCTTATTAGTGGCCTATATCTCTGTGAGGGCTGGCCCCGCAATTCGGCACCCCAGCATCTTCATCTAAGGCTACTACTGGTAACTTTACTAATAAAACAGTAAACATCATGATGGGGAGTAAATCTGAGTTATATTATACAAGTAATGAAACGATGTAGTATAAGGAGCTGCTATCCTCTGTATATTGCATCGACTGTTCCTGTGAAGTCTTCGCCTGAATCGGTTACGCCCTTAAACACGTAAATTGGAATTACGTATCCTGGCCAACTTGCATGGTATTTAATTTCAATTTTTCCTATCGTAGCCACATTGAAATCAGAGGTTGAAAATATCGCTGAGAGTCGTGCATCCTTCTCCGGGCTCCACCCCCTGGCATTGGACAAAACCCCACCTATATCTATTGTAGCCTTAAGCAGCTTCAAGGCCGAATCTAGGTCTTTTAGCTCAAACTCCTTATAGGGCTGAGCCAAAAGCAATATCAGGTTTAGCTTAGCATATATGACCCTCCCATCCCTAACCTCTACTTCAGCTGCAGGCGAATCAGCTTCGAACTCACCGAACCGCACTTTAAATACAATCACGCCAGAAGGTTTAGGTTCTATCATGTATATCCGCTTAGAGTAGATACCTAAATCTTCAAGCCATCTAACAGCTATTTTCATCGCCTTCTTGTCCGGGGGCTGCGTGACCTGCCCCACATGGGGCCTATATCCGGCAACCCCGAACTCAACCCTTGAGAAACCTCTTACCTTCATCCAATGAGTCTCATTACCGTAGATCTGTACGTTCATGGATATGTAAGGCCTACCAGTCATATCAACTACTTTGCCAAGCCCTAGACGTTCTGCCAACCCTTCAATAAAGCGCTTTTCAGGCCTCCAGTAGTAGACCATGAGCCTACTCGGAGCATTTAGGTTTGAGGTAAGCACTATCTCATGGCCCTTATAATACCCCTTTTGGCCCAGGATTACGAGCCCATCATAGGCAGGTGGAAGGACATCCCACCGCTCAACAAACATGTCTATGGAAGGGGGGCCTACGCTTCCCAAAATATTGAGGTAAAATAAGGAAGCTATAGCGGCAGGGATAAAAATTAACACGAAAACTCTCCTCATAACCCTCCCCCACGTCAAATACCAACCCACCAGTATCTCCCTAGTATTCCGCCATATGACTCGTCATACCACCATTCCTCTACGTACCTTGAATGATCTGTAGACCAGTCTAGAAAGGTCGCCACAAATGTCCACCTAATGTCATGTGGATAATAGCATGGAGGAAGGCCTATGAGCTGAGAGGCCATCTCAGAAAGATCTTAAGGATATATTTAGAATAAATTTAACGTTTTAATTTTATACAAAAGGGCGTGGCACTAAGCTGTAGGTATGCCTTTAAGCTCTCCTTGAAGTAGCGGAACTCAGCTTAGCTATGTATATACACGTTGCCACTTGAAGTTATTATGTTGATTTTCCCGTCGCCGTCTCCGAGCTTGGCGACTAGCCTGTGGGGGCCGCTCTCAAGGATCATGGCACCGCTTATCCCAGCCATGTTCACGGTTCCCGACGATGTGTCCACCGTCAATATGGCGTTGACCACCCCCTCCACAGCGATGTATACGTTCCCGCTGCTGGTCTGGATAACCGCGTCGCCCCGGAAGCCCTCCCTGATAATCACGTCAACGTTCCCGCTGCTCGCGACGATGCTTAGGCTCCTGAAGCCAGCTTTAACAATGATGTTTCCACTTGAGGTTGAGATGCTTACCTCCTCGATGTAGGTAGCTGTGATCCTTACCGACCCCGACGATGCTGAGGCTTTAAGGCTCCCTGAATCAACCTCCACCCCGATGTTTCCCGACGAAGTCCTAATGTCTAGGGCCTCTAAACCGAGCTGCCGGGGAACAAGTATCTCAAGCTCCACGTCGAGTAGAACGGGTATGATGCCACCCACGGAGGGTTCAGCAACCTCGACCTCAGCCTCCCCGCCGCCAACTGAGCAGTTTATGCTGGGCTTGACTCCCGGCAGCAGTGAAAACCACTCCAACCTAAGCTTAACCTCGTTTCCAGACCAGTATCTAACATCAATGTTCGTGATGCCTGCCCTCACGGCGATTTTCGCTGGCCTTCCAATAGACCTGGACTCCGAGCCCTGGATCACGCTGGCCTTTAGTGGGGGTGTAAAGAGGGCTATTAGGGATATTGCCAAAAGAAGGTATATTATTGCGGCTCCGGTCACAGCCCTCATATCAAGCTACTCCTCCAGCAGCCTCTCTATCTTCTCAAGCCTCTTCGACAGCTCGGATATCTGGGCGGATAAGTTCTGTTCCCTTGACTGGCTCACCCAGTTGTTTACCACCTTGCTCCAGACCGGTATGCCAACCAGCAGCACCACGAAGACGAAGGGGAGCGAGCTGATGCCAGCGTAGACGATCTCGGCTATCAGCACCGCCGCCACCGGAAGCCAGACGGCCAGGGT
>WAQG01000197.1 GCA_015520395.1 Candidatus Geoarchaeota archaeon | reverse complement strand
TTATAATGGTGGCTAGCCGAAGAGTGCGCCGAGGCCTGCGGCGATGTCCTCCTCGCTAGCCTTCTCCTCCTCTTCCTCCTCTTCAGGCTCCTCGGCCTTGGCCTCAGCCTCCGCCGGCGCTGGGACCTGTACGGCAACGGTGCCGAGGCCCAGCTCTTCAGCCTTATCGCCCAGCGCCGCAACTAGGGCTAGCGCCTTGCCGTAGGCTCTCGCCAAGACGTGCTCCGCAGTCTCAGGCGTTACGAAGCCTGCTTCAGCAGCTATTGCCAGCGCGGCAGCGTAGGCCTTAGCCACCGAGAGTTCCAGCACCTCGGGCACAGGGTACGCTATTTCGACGCCGACCTTGAGGGCGTTGAGGTGCGCCTCTGTTACCTGGGACTTTATTTCCTCTAGGTCGATTTTCAGCTGGTCAGCCGTTAATATGAGGCCGTCGTCGTAGACTAGCTTAAGCTTTATACCCACCTCGAAGGGCTCGATGCCCAGCTTCTGGAGCAGGCTGGCCAGGTCCGGGCTTATAACGTCGCCCGGCTTGGCGACTACCGTGTCCTTGGAAACCCAGATGGTCCCCTTATCAACTCTGGTTGGTATCTTGAGTCTGCCGAAGGTGCTAAGCATGGGTCCAGGAGGTATGCCGGTGTTTCCAGCTGGCACCACGATCTCCTTGTCGGCGACCATGCCGGGCTTCGCAGGGGCGCTCATCTTCTCCTTCTCCAGGAGGAGTGCCAGCTCGAAGGGGTTCATGTCGGCGAAGATGAATAGGTTGGGCCCTGTGAGGTGTTTGACCAGCTCTTCGTAGTTCTTGATCCCCGCCTTCTTGAGGGCTCTCTCCATCAAAGTGTTCTTGGCAACCCTGAACACTATTTTCCTCCTAAGCTTCTTTCTTATAAGCTGCAGCTGCTTGGTGGGCAGATTCTCTAGGCTGGCTATGGCTATCACCTTGTGCTTCTTCACCAGCTCGGCCAGCTCCTCTACCTCCCTGATCTTCCATTCAGGGATTCTCCGCGCCGCAGCTATGCCCATCCCATGCTCACCTCAACGGGACCTCGACGGGAGGCCCCATCGTGGTCTTAACTATGATCTTGCCTATATTATTCCTGGGGTTGGGGAGCTTCGTCTCCAGTGCTGATAGCACCTTTAAAGCGTTCTCGGCCAACTTCTCCGGCTCCATGTCCTCCACGCCTATGCGGCACATGACTTGAGGCTGATCTTTGGTCCTGATCGAGACAGCCGACTTGTAGCGCTCCACCACGGCGGCTATATCGGCGTTGGGCGGGACCGGTATGGGGGCCTTCCCCCTAGGGCCCAGGGCTGGTCCCAGGATCCTGCCAGCCAGGGGCATTAGGTCCGTTCTCACGAGAACCCAGTCGCACTCCTGCGCTATCTTCTTGGCCTCCTTCTTGCTTATCCCTTGAAGCTCGGCCTTGTCTATTACCCTGAGGAGGCCTAGCTCCTTGGCTTTAAGCGCCATGTCGCCCTCTGCTACTACGCAGACCTTCACTTCCTTGCCTAGCCCGTGAGGCAGGAACACTACCTCCCTAATCCTCCCCTCAGGGCTTTTCGGGTTTATGTCCTTCAGCACCACTATGAGCTCCACGCTCTGCTTGAATCTGCGGGGCTTTGTTATCTCTATGCTCTTCCTTATTGCCTCGACCAACGCGTTCTTATCTATGAACGACACGGTTCTACACCTCCTTTTCCCACTCCTCCTCATACTTGGCCAGGATCTCGTCGTATAGCCCCTCGTCAACCTCCCGGGAAACCTGTTTGGGGTCCTTCCCGTCAACCGTCACGCCTATGCTTCTCGCGGAGCCCAGGATGGTCTTTACCGCACCCTTAAGGGTCTTGGCGAGGAGCTGCGGCTTCTTAACCAGCGCTATCTCCACTATTTTCTCGAAGGACACGTCGCCCACCTTCTTGTGGGCCGGATCCCCTGAGGGCTCGGAGGCCCCTGCCGCCCGGAGTAGGAGGGCTGTAGTTGTCGGTATGCCTACCTCGATCTCGAACTCCTTAGTGTCCATGTCCACGATGATCTTAACGGGGATCGTCATGCCCTCAAACTGCTTTGTCTTCTCATTTATAGCCTCGACAACCTTGGCCACGTTGACCCCCATGGGGGAGAGCGTGGGGCCCAGAGGCGGGCCCGGATTAGCCTTGCCTCCCTCCACCTGCACGGTTATCGTTTTCTTCCTGCCCATGGCGCCTTACCTCTCACCGCTCTTCTTAGCTGGCCTAACCATGTCGCCCGGAACCGTGATCGGGAGTGGAAAGGCGGACTCAAGGATATTTAAAACTACCTCGTTCTTCGTCTTATCTATACGGACAACCTGGGCTTTCATACCCCTGAAGGGGCCAGCCACTATCTCGACCAGCTCGCCCTCCTTCAGCCCCTCTATCACGGGTTTCGGTTTAAGCACCTGTTCAAGCTCGTCTAGGGAGAACATGCCCGGCGCGTGGCCCTTAACATGCTTCATCTCCCTGATAAGCGAGTAGACCGTGTGGATGCCGGGGGCCTCGATTATGACATAGCCCCTGACCCCGGGAGGAACTATGATCGACGCGACGTCTATGTTCTGG
>WAQG01000196.1 GCA_015520395.1 Candidatus Geoarchaeota archaeon | reverse complement strand
CCTTGGAAGCCTATCTCTTCGTCGGAATATCGAATTATGATTGATCCACAATCACCGAACATCCAGACCTCCCTGAAGCTCAGATCGCCGGGAACCCAGCCTGGAACAAGCAGTTCGTATCCCGCCGCCCTACAGGCGCTCACCGCTTCACCTAGCCCAACCTTCCTTCCCCCGATCTTCTCATATGGGAGAGAAGGAGGACCACCTGGAGGTGGAAGCGAAGTGGTGAGGGTGACATGAGTAGTGGCGGAATTTATATAGTGAGCATTAAGGCTTATCCAGCCAGCAACCAGGAGAACTGTCACAATCACTGTTACAGGTATAAGGAGCCTCACTTTATTACTACTTAAACCTCTCATAGGCACCACCTCAATTACTGGTATATCCACACAACTGTGTACTCCGGTATGAAGACATGAAGCGGATAGTCCTCCCATAGCTTAGTCGTACGATCCCAATCAGCCCAAAGAAGCAAATCGGGATGCATCTCGTAAGCATATTCAAGCTGATAGAATTTCACAATAAAACTATTCTCAGTATCGTAGCTCTCCGCATGAACTATGGGCAATCCAGACTCATAAATGTACCAATTAGTAGAAACCGCCTCCACCTCAGCCACCCTTTCTCCTCCTACCCTAACGACCCATTTTCTAGGCGCTATTCTCGGCGGTACTCGGCTGACCTCAAACCTATACACCCCTATGTGATCGCCTGTCTCGATGATCCAAGATTCAGGCGTGCCTCGAAGATCCTCTGAAGGCGCATACTCATAGTAAAGCCACGTCTCTCCATTCGTCATCCACCCATCTACATCGTTAGAGTTAATCCAGCCTACTAGTATCCAGCCAGCCCCACCATCACCAACATTTGGCCAGTATACTCCTATTTGTATTGCTACGCAAGTATCGTCAGAGTCCGCCAGAGTTATATACCAAAGATCACCATAACCCCTGCTGCCGAATCCCCACCCATACGGATCACTCTGTCCATTTCTAGCTCCAGCATGAAGCTCTGCATGATATGACCAAACTAAAGGCATGCCCAGAAACACTATGAGCACTAAAAGTGCAAGATTCAATAATGTTATCATGGAAAGTATAACAATTCTCCCCATCTTCGTCACCTCTATTATGTTTTGTTACATATCTAGCCTATAAACTTAACCTTTTTTTTTAACATAAGATATTAAGTTATATGGGAATATTGTAAACTAAGGTACAATGCCATAACCTTCTATGATTAGGTGGTTTTTGCATAAGTGTGATTGATGTTATGATGGGTGTGTTACATAATTTTAACGCTATACTGCTTAATTTTCGCGGGGATTTTCTCAATCCATGTTGTTATGCCACCTTTGACTCCATAGTTTAGATGTATGGCTGAAACTATGAGGTAGCCTAACATGTAGATTGGGGCTTCTATTGGCTCTGGTAGCCCCGGGTTTAGGTTAGTGTATCTTATGAGCGTTGCTGTGAGGTTCATAGCTATTTCGGCGATCTGCATGATCACCCAAAAGATTATAATGGATCTGATCCGGTCCCACCCTTCGCCGACGATCCCAGCTAGGATGTATGCTATGAAGTTATACATGGCTATTAGATAGATTGTGTAGGTTATGCCAAGGAGCCCGGGTAAACATGCGATGGCTAATGCCCCATAAACTGGTATAATGCGCCAGTCTATTGTGGCGAGATATGCTACGCTGTATGACACTATTAATAGAGGATAAAAAATAGGGGATCTATAGAGGTATATAGGCAAAGTAAATATGTAAAGGAGGAGTGTTGAGATTAGGGCTGAAGCTGAAACCTTGATAAGCCCCATTCTCATCTTGAGACGCTCCCAGTATTCTTGCAACTAAAGGCATTGTCGGGATCTGGATCCTCCTGATAGCCACAATACAGGGTTCTATACCTATCCACTGTGGTGTTTGATGGTATGCTGCTGATGCTCCCGTCCAGGTTGGCGGTGGCACCGACGTATATGGGCTTACCCGAAACTTCAACGCTAAGCAATGTAATGGAGTAGTCGGTCGAAGCGAACCCTGAAACCGTGACATCAACATACACTCCCTGAGGTAGGTACCGCTCCGCCCATCCGACATATATGTCGACACTTAGCTGCTTTGCAGAGTTGTCCAAGCTCACCTCCACACTCCCCGCAGCATTGTTAAGGGCTGTGTTTGCGAAGAATGACACCCAGCCTACTTTGCTTGGAATCTTTGGGAGTTTGGCTATTATGTTCAGCACGGTTATAAGTGGGTTAAGCGTCTCTACCACCCTCTTTACGGAGCTGTCCTCCACCCAGTAGCTAGCGCCCGCAGACACTACAGTCCTTGTAAATGAAAATGTTAGCTTATAGTGGTCGAAGAGGCTGAAGCTCTGTTGGAAGTACATGTATGGCTGTAGTGTTACGGCTATCCTTGGATACCTGGTAGCCTCAGATACGTCTACCCTTACAGAGAGTATACTAGATTCGCCAACGCTGGGGTAAACACTATGGTCTGAAATATGTGCAACTAGCCAGCTCGTGGCCATATTCTTATATAGCCAAGACCTTGGCCTATTCATCTCGGGCCTGAACCGGCCAGCAAGCTTCACATATTCTAAAACGACATCCCTTTCGCCAGTCCCTCCAACTCCTATAGTTGGGAAGGGGCCTATGAGGATGTCCGAGTTGGCACCCATGGTTCTGAGCGAGCTCTCAATGGCGCAGTCGGGGCAGTACCAACTCCAGCTTTCGAAATGGTACTCGTAGTAGGGGTAATACCCGGATTTCTGAGCGGTGGAGGTTCCTATAAGTCTGCCACCATAATACGCATATATTGTGAGCGAGTCTGGTAAGCTCCACTCATACCAGCAACGATAGGTTAATGAAAGGAAGAACAGTCCAGAACCATCTATGTGCCCTAAGGCTGGCAGCACAGACGGCACTAATATGTAGCTTTCGTTCTTGATAAGCTGGGGATTACGTCTCCCCGTGGTGTATATTCCCACGGTAACGTCCCTGGCTCCTATGGACGCATAGCCATTAATATACCTGGAAACTCTAACCCTAGCGTAGATCACCGCATCTACGGTTCTTCCAGCAACGCCGCAAACCCTGAACACCACCTTAACAGGCTGTCCACTTAATCCGGCCGCATATAAGTCCACGCTGGCACCAAGATAGATGACCTGGCTGCCATCCAAATAGACGTATCTTTCACTCGTATATAGGATGGTCTGGCCGGAGGCATCGTAAACGTCTATCCCAACAAGGTACCATGAGTTAAGCGTTGTCTTATTTGTCAAATAAAACTCAATTTCATCTGTCCCATTTGGAAAATCTATCTTCTTAAAGGTCTGTGCGCAATACTGGCTATCGTAGCTGGTCTGGTTAAAGTACCTGCTCTTAAACGACACTATCATCGTCTCCGTCCCAGGGGTTGGAGGTTCCCATATCGCCGTTGGCCCTGCAGTCATATACGTCCTTATCGGCCTGCCGAGGCTCGAAGGCCGCCTAACCATAAGTAAAGGCTGAGGCCCCTTAAGCCCAGACCCTAAGACAAAGTAGCTTCTAGACCCATCAAACCCAGCTTCCACTAACACCCCAGCGGCAGGCACTCCGCCCTTAAGCATTGTTATGTTAACTGGGGCTATCAGAGGTGCTGATACACATACCGGTGTATCCTCTTTGAGCCTTGCCGGCATCACCGGAACCCTCAGCGTTGCTCTTGGATCAATTATTGGTACCGCCTCAACTTGGTTAGCCCCTACTGAGACTGTGGTGGCGAGCCATGAAGACCCATTATAGACCCAGGCAACTAGATAGCCGGACTCGCCCACAGGCGCCACTCCAGCCAAGCCTAGATCCCCCGCCCGGAAGCAATAGGTATGATACTTAACGGGTCTATTTCCATTCAATTCCTGAGCATACACTACAGGGGGTTTCGTCATCGTTAGTGGGAGAGCCAGCAGAGCTAGTATTATCAGCACTTCTAATCTATGCCAACCTATACAGATTTTACCGATTTTCATGAATTACACCACTTTTTTGGTATAGATGAATATAAATGTTTTGTTTAACCTTTAATTTACTGTCGATGGCTATGAATTCCGAATGGTTAGAGTTTTAGGATGGTTTGGTTTC
This sequence comes from Candidatus Geoarchaeota archaeon, assembly GCA_015520395.1. GTDB lineage: Archaea > Thermoproteota > Thermoprotei > Gearchaeales > WAQG01 > WAQG01. The sequence goes on along the minus strand of WAQG01000196.1, from coordinate 60 downwards.
GGGTTTGTTGCTGGGGGTTCTGGGAAACCTTTATGACTAGTATATGTCTTGGTTTTTGTG
>WAQG01000195.1 GCA_015520395.1 Candidatus Geoarchaeota archaeon | reverse complement strand
GTCCCACAAGGAGCAAACTTCTGCCCAAACTGCGGCCACCGACTCAAATGGTGCCCCAACGGCCACGTAATCCCCCAAGACGCAAAATTCTGCCCAATCTGCGGAGCACAAATACAATAACAAACTAATTTTTATACAAATAAAGCAATATTATTTATATTTAAAGGATTTTTAGGTAATAACGTCATAGATAAATTAGTTGAAAAAGAGCAATTTATATGCTGGACCCTATATAGCCTGCAATGCCCCCTATGAACCCCGATACTATCGAGACGCCTATCAGGGCTCTTATGTATTCAAATATCCTTGGAGGTGCCACATCAACCATGTATCCAAATATGGCGACAAATATCGTTGTTGCTATTACTATTATGGCTAGCTCCCTTTTGGCGGCGCCTGGAAGGATCCTGATCTTTGTAGTTTCCCATGCAAAGAGTAGGAGGGCTATGTAGGCTATTACCTGTGCTATTAGGACGCCCCAAGCCTGCTCCATTATTGACGTTGGGATACCCAACATGACTTTTGTAGCGGATCCAAAAGAGGGACCTACAAAGAACACTGCTATGAAGATTATTATGTATGCCACGATCTCAACGAAGAATGCGTAAATTATCCCTAGAACTATGTCTGTGACGGCTCGGCTTAGCATGGGGATTCGCCGAGAGATAGGTATGCTGAGAGGTATTTAAAGTTTGCTATGTGAGTATGACGAATTCAAAGATCGCCCAGATGGTGAGGTAGGTTACTATGAGGAGCACTATTGCATGCTTAAACCCGGCACTTATATACGTTTCCGAGATTTTTCCAGCTGCCATCCCCATAAGCCAGGCGTTCAGGACGAGGCCTAAGACGAAGACCATGGCTATGAACCAGACATTAACGGTCGTTTTAACAAGGCCACCTGCACTCACAGTCTCGATCATAAAGTTGAGAACCAGCAGTGTTGAGGCCGTGCTTATCACCGACCCAACATAAGGCATGATCAGGTAGGGTCTCAGCTTTCCTTTAAGCTCCCTGTTAAGCAGGTTGATCTGGGCTGTGAAGATTGACAGGGTGTCGAGGGTTAGCACGCTTCCTCCCCCAACCGCGATGGCGTCGGAGAGGAACCTCAGCGTCACGACGGTTATCCAGCTTCTAATCTTCCTGGTTATCTCCTCGACAGCCTTGGTGAGGGGCTGCCCCCATGATAGGTAGGTGGCTATTTTTCGGGCTATCTTCGAGAACTTCCCATAGCTCCTCCCGGCGGCGTATATGATCGATCTCTCGGGCGACATCCCCGTCTTACGGATCTCGGTTATGTCTCTAAGAAACTCGGCAACCGCCTCCTCAAACCCCATCTGCCACCTGGAGATAAGGGCGTAGACGATGGCTCCGGGGATACAGGGTATTATCATCGCGACCGTGAGGTTTCGGGCAAGCGAGACTATGTCCTCGCCCACAGGGCTAAGGGTGAACAGCGCAACATAGCTGCCGTCGAGCAGCGAGAGGAGAAGGAATGCTGAGATGGCTGCAGGGATGAACATGGCCGCTATCGTGAAGGGCTCCGAGAGCTTTATTGGGGTTCTCGGCTGGGTCAGGTGTATGAACCATAATATCATCACCGTTATCATGGGCATGGCCACATAGAGGAAGAGGAACAGCTGCGTTACCCCTCCCCACCCGCCAGCCGGGAAGATGGCGGATATCATGAAGAAGACGTAGAAGCTTATTCCGAGTATGACGGTTGATGAGACGAAGAGGTCGGTGAATGCCTCCATCCTTTCGGCGGCCTTCCTAAGCTCAACGCCCCTCGCCTCGAAGAGCGCCTGGGTTTTAGTCTCAAGGTAGTGTATTACGTCGCCACCCGTCCTTATCGTAGAGACATAGCCCAGGAGGAAGTCCCTGAACTGCGTGTTAGGATGGTACCTCGCGACATTCTCTATGGCTGTGTAGGGATCCTCACCGAAGAGCTCCACATCCCTAAGCATCCTCCGGGCCTCCTTCTCTATCGCGGGGAACAGCTTGCTCTCCGCCAGCCTCTTCAGCGATCTTACTGGAGATATGCCGCCCCTAGCCATCGTGGTTAGGTAGGCCGCAACATAGGGCAGCTCATTAGCCACCTCAGAGTTCCTGGAAGACATGGCGCTCCACGGGTAGATATAACCAGTTATGAACACGATGAACGGGAGCATGACACCCACCACAGCTAACACAACCTTGAAGAGTATGGGCAGGCTTAAGAGGAGCGCCGATGCGAGAAATATAACCCCAAAAGGCACCGAAAGCAACGTTATCAGGGTGATCCTGGATATGTAAACAACCGGGTTGACGTAGAAGCCCGACCTCCTTATAACTTTCTCATACTCAAAGAAATCAACATACCTCTTTGCAAAACCCCCGAAGAGGCTGTATGCAAACATGTCAAACCTATCCAGGAGAGTGAGCCTGGGAACCTCGCCCAGCTCCTCATAATAGATCCTTCGCTCGAGCCTCTCCCTGGGAGGAAACAACTTGAGCTTAGCCAAGGCTACAGGCCCCCTGTCGCATAATACTTCTGAACGACCTTAGCAACACTAATATAGCTCCTAATGTTGTTTTCAGCCATCCAGAGGAGAAGATCCCTCCTCCTCTTAAGCTCCTCAAGCACTTCATCGAAACTCCTACCCATCGACAGGGCAATGTCCCTCAGGTTTGCGCTCTCCTCCCACTCGTGGATGAAGCTGTCGTCAGTCGGCACCCACTTAACAACTGTGGAATACCTGTTGTAGTCGATGATTTCCGTTATCTCGGTAACCCTCCTGGCAACCCTCTCCCTCCCAGCCCTCCTGATAGTCAACCTTCTGATCACAATCCCGATCTTCACGAGCGGGATGTAGCTCTGGGGAATGTTCATGGGCGGCGAGGTGAGCCTCTTAACAGCAGCATCAACATTCTCTGCGTGAAGCGAAGTCATACCCCCGTGCCCAGTCGCCATCGCCTGGAAGAGCACATACGCCTCCTCACCCCTAACCTCACCGACCATTATGATGTCGGGCCTATACCTGAGCGACACCTTAACGAGGTCGAAGAGCGAAATTTCACCTATCTTCTCCGGCCCGAAGCCATAGCTCGGCCTGCTCGTCAACTGCACCCAGTTCTCCAGGGGGAGGCGGAGCTCGGGGGTGTCCTCGATTGTCACGACCTTTATGGTCGGCTTAAACATGCAGGCCAGGGCATTCAGCATCGTCGTCTTGCCAGCCCCAGTAACGCCTATGACCAGGGCTGGCAACTTGAACTCCATGGCCAGCCAGAGGTAGGCTGCCGCCTCGGCGCTTATCGTCCCGAAGTTTATCATGTCGACAATGGTTATGGGGTCCTCCCTGAACTTCCTTATAGTGAAGGTTGAGCCAGCCCTTGAGATCTCCTCCATGAAGGTGGCGGCCACCCTGTGGTTCTCAGGGAGCATCGCGTCCAGAATTGGGTAGGCTGTCGAGATGTGTTTTCCAGCCTTGTGGGCGAGCTTGACTATGAACTCGTTGAGCTCCTCAATATCGGTGAACATCACGTTGGAGGGCAGGCTCTCATACTTCCTATGCCAGACATAGATGGGCCTGTTGACACCATTGCACGATATGTCCTCAATGTTCGGATCCCTCATGATGGGGTCTATGAGGCCATAGCCCATTATGTCCCTCTCAAGGTAGTAGAGGATCTTGCTCCAGGAGACGCCGGGCATCTCGCCAAGAGATATCCTGTACTTAGTGAGAACCCTCCTAGCCTCCCTAATAAAGTAGTCCTTCGGATCCTCCACAACCTCGCCCAGAGGCTTAAGCTCCCACCTGAGGGCCTCAGCAACCCTGTTATAGATCTCACGCTCCCTCTTGTTAAGCTTAAGCTCATCCACAATATACCTCATATCCCCCGTCTTGGGGTTCTCGATGATAAGTATACGGGCATGGGGCTCAACGATCGGGTACCTATCTATAATCTCATAGTCCTCAGGCACCAGGGCGGCAGGGGCAACCTCCTCTACCTCAACCTCCTCCACAGCCTTAGCAAGCGCCGGGTTCCTCGACCCCTTACCGGAGCGCTTGAAGATCTTAAGCAACCGAGATCCTCCCTTAATTTATACCAAGGCACAGAGATAATAATGTTTACTGTCCGCCCCGCCCTCGACCGCGCCGTCTTGCAGGCTCCTATTTAAGTCGAAGCATTATCTTGATCGGGATGTTATCCCTTAAGAGAACAGTTACGCCCACGTCAACGTCCATTTCGGACAGCGGGTCCAGGGCCTTTCTGACCCTCTGGAGAACGGTAAGCCTCTCCTGGAGATCCTTAACTATCTCCTCATAGATCTTTATCTCATCCTCTGGGGTTGGATTGACTATTATCTTAAGGCCCATCAGCTCGATCTCCTGGGAGGAGGTAGCGAACTTAATCTCGCCGCCGACGAGCTTTACAAGGGAGCTCTGAACCTTCTGCAGCCTCTCTAGCTTAACCCTGTTCTCATCGAGCTTCCTGAGGTAGTCGCCCAGAAGAGACCTTATCTTATTTATCTCCTCCTCAACAGGCTTCACTAAGTCAGTAACCTTGTCAAACTCCTTCAGCTCAACAACCATGGCATAGACCCTCCTCAAGTAAGGTTAAGGCAACTAACAGATATAAAAGTATAAGCCTTGTAAAAGTGATAGAAACAACGTAGAGATTAGAAGAGGCCAGCTATCAGCTGGTCGCTCAGGCCAGGAGCCTTTATAGCCAGCCCCAAAAGCTTGCCATCCCCAATGTCGGATGCCATAACTATCATCTCCCCATCAACTATAGCCATATATATCCCCCGCACACCGGTTCTCTGGGCGCCGATTCCCAGCTTCCCATACCGCTCAACGTACTCCTCCATCTCAGGGCCGAGGATGACCCTGACCATAACCCCCTTGCCCAGAGCCTTCCTCACAGCCTTAAAGACGGGCTCAGCGGCTATGTTGAGGAGGAGCACCGATTTACCGCCCATCAAGATCATCGTTGAGACAAACTCGTAAAGCTCGTCAACATCCCTTATGACAGCCGGGAACTTGACCTCGTAGGCGCCGACCCTAACCTCGCTGATCGTGGCCAGGAGATAGCCAAGATCCCTGGGCTTCAACCCACCCTTCTCCCTCATGTCGCTAAGCCACCTTATCCCCGCCTCAACGTTATCCCGATAGATCAGCAGGCGACTGGCCGCAATCCCCCTAACAGCCCTACAGGTCAGGAAGACCTGGTTGCCCCAGCTCCCATTCGGAAGCTGCCTCTCAACAAGCCTTTCAACAAACCCCTCAACAACCCTCCTAAACCTCCTGGAAAGTCCCGGGGTGGCAGTGAGCGTCAAGAGTACATTAACCAGATCCTCGGTTCGCCCACCCACCGAGGAGGCGATCCTCTCAGAGTGGGACACGGCAAGCTTGGCCGCCTCGCTCTCCTCACCCTCAAAGGCCACGAGGAGCCTGGTGAGGCTGAAGTGGTCGCCCATGATT
>WAQG01000194.1 GCA_015520395.1 Candidatus Geoarchaeota archaeon | reverse complement strand
GCGTAAGGGCGCCCCTGGGAGGGAGGCTCAGGGTGGAGGTGGCGGCGGGAGGTGAGGCCGAGGTGGACATCCATGGGGAGATGGGCATGCTGGTCATCACAGGGCCCCCAAACTCCCAGATAACCATCTCCAGGGAGGGGCGTCAAGCAAGGCTCACAATCCCCCAGAACGGCACAACAGCCATCCTCCTACCCCCCGGCCACTACCACGTGGAATCCCCACCGCCCAGCTGGACCGAATCCGGATACTCCTCTGAGGTCCTGGTGACCGCGGGGAGGGAGTCGAGGCTCAATGTAACCTACAGCCCCAGCCCAATACTATACATAGCCATACTGGCGCCCATCACCCTAGCCGCAGCACTACTAATCCTAAGAAGAACCCTATCAGGGAAAAGAGCCTAAACCCAAACACCCCCTCAGTGCAGCGGGCCCCCAACAGGAGATCCAGGCCCACGATCCCCGGAGAAACTCATCCGTTTGTACGTTGGCTACTAGGCTGGTTTACATATTGGTTTATATATCGGTTTACCATATGATATACTGAGATGAGCGTTGTCAGCTTTAAGGTTAGGCGTGAGGTTAAGGAGAAGATGAGGCGTTATAGGGATCGGGTGAACTGGGCTGAGGAGCTTAGGAGTTTTGTTGAGAGGAGGCTCCGTGAGCTGGAGGCTGAGGAGAACATCGAGAGGGTTGTGAGGGAGCTTGGGGAGATCCATGTTGGGGTTCCGAGGGGCTTCGCCACCAGGCTGGTGAGGGAAGACCGTGATAGTGGTTGACGCTTCTGCGCTGGCGGCGTTCATCCTGAAGGAGCCGGGCTGGAGGGCTCTCTCAAGGTATCTGAAGCTCGGGATCTCGGTAGACCACGTGGTCAAGGAGGTTCTAAACGCTGTGTGGAAGACCCACACCTTAAGGCTCATCGACACTCAGGATGCAGCCCAGCTCTTCAGGATCCTAATGTCCATGATAGGTGTGAACATCCTGCTCGAGCCCGAGATAAGATACCTGGACAGGGCCTTCAGGATAGCCCTGGACAACAGGATAACAATCTACGACGCCCTATACATAGCCCTAGCCATAGAGAAAAAACTACCCCTCCTAACACTAGATGAAAAGCAGGGGAACGTGGCCAGAACGCTAGGAGTGAAAACAGTTAAACCCTAAACCCAAAGCCAGAGACGGGTTTATGAAGCCATAAGGTACTATTCCCGATCCTCCATCCTATCCTCCGGCTTAAACGGCGACACCCTACCCTGATCAACGCCAAACATATCCTCCGAAACCCCCAACTCCCTAAAAACAAGACCCCTAATAACCTCATCAAAGCTCCTAGCCCCTAGCCTCTCCCTCAAAATCCTCAAAGCCCGGTAAGTCTCTTCACTAACCTGAATCGTCCTAGCCAACACACCCCACCAACCGTAAACCACCAACCATAAAATAAGCTCACCACAAAACCCAGACAAAACAAGCAGCCTTAAACACATTTAGGCCAGGCGTCCTCACCAGGCCACCCTTAACCCACCACAGTATAGGGACAGTTGAGGTTCGGTCTGGAAGGTCGTCTATTGGGCGGCTAGCGGGCGTGTGCTCCCTACGGGCCGGGGATCCGTGGTATATTTATGTGTAACAATTATTACTTGGATGCGTATGAGTGCTGTGTTGAGTGTGCGTATTCCTAGGCGGTTGAAGGAGGAGATGATGAGGCTTAAGGATTTTGTTAACTGGAAGAGGGAGATTGTGGAGTTTCTCGAGAGGCGCGTCGCACACTATAGGAGGCTTAAGGTGCTCATGGAGGTTGAGGAGGTTTTAAAGGGGCTGCCTGAGACCCGGAGGGGTTTTGCCGCCTGGAGCGTGAGGAGCGATCGCGACAGCCATTGACGCCTCTATGACGATGAAATACATGCCCGGGGAGGAGTCAGGAAGCCCCTCAGCTTTGAGGAACCCCTCTTCATAGACCACGTTGCCGGGGGCTGCTTAGAGGAAGGACGCGGCCATGGGACCTACTAGGCTGGAGGTTGTGAGGATCAGGTTCAGCGTCTTGATAAGCTTGTTTATGAGGGATGTGGATGGGGGGAGGGGGCTAGTTTGGTTTGGTGGCGTGCCCGGGTGGCTCGGGCTTGACCTCTTCGGGGGTCAGGATCTCGATGGTGTCTTTATCTCGCCTGATGGCCACATACCCGCCGCCCCTGAGAATCAGCCTAACCTCATACCTCTCAACCCTGGATAACGGGAACCCGATTAGAAAGATGGCGGAGTGCCAGAGAGGCACCCAGGAAAAGATATTCAGAACCTCCTCGACAACGGATCTATCCAGCCCAGGCCACCAAACCTCAACCCTAACTATATCCAGCTCACCTATCCAGAGAGACAGCCAATCCATAGCGTCATGAACCTCACCCACACCAAACCGGAAAACCCTCATCCCAGCCAAAGAAAACCCAAGCCACAAATATTTCTACACCAGGCGAACCAAGAGTAGCAGCCTCCCAGGAACAGCTATCCTTTGATGGTGTCGATAGGTATTCAAATTGTTACTGTTATGGTAACTTTTGATGACGTACTACGACCTGTGGGTTGTGTTGCTGGGTTGGAGGAGGGAGTTTACGGTAGCTGAGTTCAGGTCTACATTCCCCAGCCCGAACAAGGTTCTGCACGACATGGCTAGGAAGGGCTTGTTGGAGAGGGTGGGGCGGGGCAGGTACAGGGTTAACTCGCCGAGAAGGTACTTGGAGGCCAGGTTCAACGTCAGGGATGCATACGAGCTGGTTAGGAGGGCTGGGATGGAGTACGCGTTCACGGCCCCAGACGCAGTGTTCATCTGGACTAAGGGTGGCTACAACGTCGGCCGCTTCTTCGCCTACTACCCGATCCACCTGAAGGTGAGGAGGGATGAGCTGGACAGGTGGGCAGGGTTCTTCAAGCCCAGTGGCAGGAGGTTTCATGTGAGCGGCGAGCCGGTCAGGAGAACACTGTTCGGAACCTTCTACGTCCTATACCCGGAGGAGGGGTTCGAGGCTGAGGAGGTCGAGGGATACAAGGTGGTGCCGCTGGACGAGGTGGTCGAGTTCTGCAGGAGAAACATCTACAGCTATGAGCCAGCCTTGGAGATGCTGGACGAGATGTACGGCCTAGGGCTGGGGGTGAAGTACAGAGAGGAAGAAACAAACCTCCGGCGATAAGCCATGGCCGCCCTATATTGTCGAGAGGGAAAATGAGATCCTAAGGGTTAAAAGAGGTTCACTGAAGCTGGCCTGGAATTCGTCGTGGTCGGCGGCTATGCTGTAAGTAGCCTTGGAATGCACAGGTTCTCAGTCGACCTCGACGTGGTCATAGGCGAGGAGGATCTGGAGGCCTTCGCGGAAACCCTGGAAGAAATGGGTTTCAGCAGGCGGGTCGAGATGGCTGGTTTCGACGAAACCTATGGGGACAGGTTCGTCAGCTACGTTAAACGGGTGAACGGGCTGCCCGTCATGGTAGACCTCCTAGTGGGGAGCCTGGCCTGCAGAGCCACGGGGGCCTCGTGGAGCTACAGGTATATAAAGAGGCATTCGGTGGAGGCTGAGGTGGCCGGCATAGAGCTGTCCGCCAGATGCAGGGTTCCGGAAAGAGAGCTCCTCATAGCCCTAAAAATACACTCGGGGAGAAGGGTGGACCTAGGGGACATAGTTGTGTTGATGGAGGGGGCGGACATCGAAAAGATAGTCAGGCATCTGAGGAGGGGGGATCAGGAGAGGCTCAAAGCCCAGATAGACCGCATGCTCGAGATGCTGATGGATCCAAGGCTCATAGACTCGCTTAAAGGAGCATCCTCCATCCAGAGGGACGTGAGAGGCGATATCGAGAGAACCCGCAGAATCCCGGAAAGAATACGAGAAGCAATCTAAGGATAACGCATAGCCATATATCCACAGATACAGATCCAGTCTCAGATCCTCCCCATTGGACTCATCTTTCTTAAAATGGGATGGGATATCAGTGCATGTCTTTTCACAGCTGGTGGTGAAACAATATATTAAGCCTTGAGAACAGAGAGGTGGGCATGCCTGTCTACAGGTTTGTTGATCGGGAGGTGGATTTTGGGGATTGGGTGCTTAGCAGGCTTCTGAGGTATGAGGTATTTGATGTTAGGGTTGTGAAGGGCGAGACAGATATCACCATAAAGCCTGAGCCAGATTGGCTGGACGTGGTTAGGTTGGTTGAGTTCAGCGAGGATGATCTGGTCATAGAGGTTGAGACGGAGTTCGGCCTGGTCAAGGTGGTGAAGAGAGGCTCGGTGATCGATAAGAACCTAGAGGTCGAGATACACCTGCCAGACACAATAAAGCTCGAAGACCCCACAAAGACCAGCTAAAGCAACAGAACCGCGCCCACGGCACCCATATATTATGCCTGGATGTTAGGTGGCTATGATGCAGGTCTTCCGGTTCAGGGCTGATCACGTCCACACGGTCATGGATTGGGTGCCTTTATGGGCGGAGGATCTGGACATCGTTGGGCTTAGGGTCAGCTGGCCCGGGCTAGACAGATCCATCATCAACGAGGTCTTAAAGGAGGTTTCCGAGGTTCCTTTATGCTATGCAGCTATGTTCATAATCGGCTTCACCCTCTCACAAGTCACAAGATACCAAGTCAGACTACTCCTGAGGAACGGCATGGAAATAGTGATTAGGCGGGTGGATGACGTCATAGAGGTCTTGGCTCCCGACGGGGTTAAGGTCAAATACCCTAAATTCCCCTTACAACTACTTAACACGCACCACAGCCCCGGAACCACATCAACCCATCTACATTGCAAGAAAAGAAGGAAGGCTAGCCAGGCCTAAACACGGAAAAGCGGGGGCGGTTTTCGTTATGCGTGTGGCTGCTGGTTTATTCCTAGTATTCTTTTGGCGTTGTCTGGGAGTATCTGCTCCTTCTCTGCAGCGCTTAGTCCTGGCAGGCTTTTGACGATCTCTATCTGCCTCCTGGCTGATAGCTGGCCGGGGGTTAGCCCTATGATGTGGTCGCTGCCGAACACCAGCTTGTCCACCCCAAGATGCTTGATGTATACCGATAGTCTCTGGGCCCCTATCTCCTCGACTATCGAGACCAGGCTATACGAGGTGTCAAGGTAGACGTTGGGATGCCCCGCCGCTATGGCCATGAACTCCCTAAACCCGAAGAGCCCGCCCATATGGGCGTAGATGATCGTGGTTTTAGGCGCCAGCGCCGGTAGGAGGTCGTAGTCCTCCATCCTGTCGGGCGTCGGGATGCGGTGCTCCCCCACCGACCTAAAATACAGGGACGACAGGTCGCCCCTCAAGGCATGTATTACCACCGGGATCCCGAGCTCGCCAGCGCCGCTAACCACCCTGACAACATGTGGATGGAGCAGGCAGAACCCCTGCATCCAAGGATGCAGCTTCAAACCCCTCAAACCCAAGTCCTCAACCGCCCTCCTCAGCTCCCCCATAGCGACGTCCGCAGGGTTGGGGACAACCGACGCGAAGCCTATAAGCCTGCTAGGCTCATAGGACACAACCCTGTAGACATAGTCGTTCGGAACATACGGCGCCACAGGGAGGAGGACACCAACATCTATCCCCGACTCATCCATAAACGAAACAATCCTCTCCGCAGCAACCCTAGGGGAAACACCATCCCTAACCCACCTGTCAGGAACATGAAGATGCATATCAACAACCACCTAACCCTCCCCCACAACCACCAACACCACGGATCAAAAACCAGAATAAAAACATAGGCTGATAACCCCCTGCTACACGCCTCCGATCATTAGGGTGGCTCTCTTAATGCTTATCTAAGTTACCCTCTATGTAACATCGTCTAGGCTTGCCACATCAACTATGCCACCCGCAGCACGGAATAATTTTTGATCCTCCGTCACAAGTGTTAGGGCGTATTTTGCAGCCAGAGCTATATAGGATGCATCATAGGCCGTTACCCCCTTGGAGACGGCTATTTGGAAGATATCCCATTCAATGCCCCTAGGCTCAATCACAACCATTTCCCGGATCAACTCTGTGAAGTCGCCGATAAGGGAGCCGGCCTCCTCCGGGCTAAGCCTACGCAACAGGTAAGCCTCCTTCCAGAAGGCGTTAAGAACCTCGTAGGTCGTCAGCCACTGTACTGCCTGCCCGCCCAGCGGCACCAGCTTAGCCTCCTTAAGCGCCCTGACAACACTCGACGCATCAAACAGGTACGCAGGCCTCGTCATCACGCCTCCCTATCCTCGCGAATCAGCCTCACTATCTCATCTACATCTATCTTAGCCAGTATATCGCGCTTCCCCCTCAGCCTCTCCTCCAGCCTCACCAACCTACGCCGACGCACCTCCTCCTCAAGAGCCCTCCTCATAAGTTCGGAGACGTTGATGCCCAGCCGCCTAGCCTCCTCTAGGAGCTCTCTCTTAACCTTAGCGGAGACAGTCACATACCTACCCATAGGTAGACACACCATGTAGATACTAAACGACTACCAGTATATAAGGACTTCCAGCCACACGCAGCTAATTTCCCAACCCCCATAAACCTATTTTAGGAGCTCTAAGACTCTACGCTGAGAACATTAGAATGGTCTTAGCCCTTAATGCTAGCGTAAAGGCAACAAAATCATTGCCTCCATAGATTTGCTTAACAGGGGTGCAAGCCTCTAAACCTTATAATGTTAGATGCTGATAGAGGGGTTGGATAGGCGGTGGCTCAGGAGTTTTATGGGTATGGGGAGGGCGAGAAGGATAGGATCGTTATAAGTGACGCCATAGTATTTGATAGGAGAGAGCATGTGGTGTATCTGTCTAAACCCCGGCTCGTGCCTGAGGATATCGTGGCTTTCAGGTTTGCACATGTTCTTGAGGAGGCTGGTGTGGAGTACGTTGTAGTCGCTGGATACGTTGCAATACTGTTTGGCAGGGCTAGGAGGAACGACGAGATAGGCTTCATACTGGGCAGCCTCAGCGAGGATGGATTCGTGAGGCTGTGTACGGTTGCTCGGGAGGCTGGGTTCGCGGTGATGCAGGGCGATATAGGGTCTGAGGAATCCGTTAGAAGGCTGTACCGGGAATACCTTGCGCAGGGCTACGGTGTAAGGTTCACGTATAGAGACATGATAATACCCAACATAGAGGCTAAGCTGGCTAGAACGGATCCCCATAGATACGCCATAACCAACCATGTTAGGGTTGTGGTGAACGGTGAACATGTCCTCAGGGCGTCGCCCATAGAGCTCCAGATAGCATACAAGCTATATCTAGGCTCCGACAAAGACGTCGGAGACGCCGTCTTCCTCCACAGCATATTCAAAGATGCTATAAGCCCAGATGAACTACACAAATGGTGTGAAAAACTGGGAGCAGACCACAGCATCCTGAAGGAGGGGGAGCCATGACGCCAGGCACCCTGGCCGACGAGCTCGCCGAGGAGA
>WAQG01000193.1 GCA_015520395.1 Candidatus Geoarchaeota archaeon | reverse complement strand
TATGGGGGGAGCCCGTCTCCGTCGCGACCGCCCGTATCCTCAGGGAGACCAGGCGGGACGCGTCTATAGCTGTTATAGGGCCCGCGGGCGAGAAGCTGGTGAGATATGCATGCATAATGTTTGATGTCCACAGGGCTGCCGGGAGGGGAGGGATCGGGGCCGTCATGGGGAGCAAGAAGCTGAAGGGCATCGCTGTATATGGAAGGGAGAGGCCGCCCGTCTACGATCCTTCCAGGCTCGAGGAACTTTCACAAGCCTACTTTGAGAAGTTTGCATCCGACCCAAAGCTGTCCGACATGAGAAAGTATGGAACAACTAATGGGCTGAGGTCGTCGGGATCCCTTGGGATGAGCCCAAGCTACAACTACAATAGGCCCTACATACCCGACGACCTCGCCTCCAAGCTGGCGGGAGACGAGGTTCTGAAGCTCAGCCTGCCCGAAAACGAGGTTCCTGAAAACCTGAGGGGGAAGAGCTGCCCAATAAAGTGTTCAAGATACGTCATCACCACCTTCGAGACCAGGGTTCTCAGGGTGAAGCCCGAGTATGAGAGCCTGGCGATGCTGGGGGCGGCCACGGGGGTCTTCAACCTCCAGGCAACCCTCTACTTCAACCACCTGGTAAACGAGATGGGCCTTGATTCGATAAGCACGGGCAACACCATAGCCTGGTATCTGGAGTTGGTTGAAAAGGGGCTGATAGAAGACTGGGGAACCGGGGCCAGGGGCTTCGGAGACATTAAGGCCATTGAAAAGTTGATCCTCATGATAGCCAACCGCAGAGGGATTGGGGCAGTGCTGGCCGAGGGTGTTAAAAGAGCGTCCGAAATACTGGGTGTGGGGGCCGAGCTGGCAGTTCACGTTAAGGGTCTGGAGGCCCCGGCCTGGGATCCCAGAGGGCGAAGGGGATTTGCCCTCAGCTACGCCACGGCGGACGTTGGTGCCAGCCACCTCAGGGGGTGGCCGAAACCTCATATGCCTCCATCGAGGGGTCCGGCGGCCGAGATGGTTGAGAGCCTCGTTGAGAATAGGGATTGGAGCAGCATCATGGATCACTCGGGGATATGTAAGTTCATGCCCTACAAGCTGCCTGACGTGGCGGAACTTTACAGGGCTGTAACCGGGCTTGAGATAACCGTGGAGTCCCTTAGGGCCACCAGCCTCCGAACAGAGAGCCTTGCAAGGATACACGGCGTCCTGGATTGGGTGACGCCACCCCTCGACGACCATGTTCCCAGAAAGTGGATGGTTCCAGCCCCGGAGGGCCCCGCAAAAGGTTCAAAAGCGTTTTTAAGCGAGGAGGACCGACTGGAGGCTCTGAGGGCCTACTATAGGGCCAGGGGGTGGGACGAGGAGACAGGGGTCCCTCTGCCCGAAACCCTTCGAAAGCTCGGTTTAGATGAGGCCGCCGGGGATGCCGATAGAGCAATAGCTGTAGTTAGGAGGAGGCTTGGACTTACACAGTGAACATCGCAAATCGGCAAGGGAAGACGGCTCTGACGGGGCTAAAAGTCTCTAGGTGTTCCTCTAAGCGGTTTGTGCCTTTAGCAATCCCACTCCTAATTTTCTTGGGTTTGATATAGGGTATGGTGCTTCTCTTTCGGTGGAAAAATTAAATGTTGATCTTTGATTTTCTTGTGGGGGTTGTTGGGCTTGATTGTTGGTCTTGTTGGCTATGTTATTAGGGTTGGTGATGGGTTGAGGCGGTTTAGGCTTAGGGTTGCTAGGTATGTTGGTAGTCTTGCTAGGAGGGGTGTTGAGCTGGTTGTTTTTCCCGAATACCTGGGCTTTGAGATGCCCGGGGGCGTTTCCGATACGGATGAGGTTGTTGAGAGGGCTGCAGCCCTCTACGATGATTATATCGAGCTGTTTCGGGAGCTCTCGGTGAGGCATAGCGTGTATATAGCTGCTGGAACAACCCCCGAACCCCTCGGCAGGCACTACTACAACTCCCTACACCTATTCACCCCGGACGGCGGCTACCTCGTCTACAGAAAGATACATCTTCACAAGATCGATAAGGAGCTCGGTTTCAGGGCGGGGGGAGAGCCCGTCCTAGCCGATCTCGGGGGCCTCAGGGTAGGATTGATGGTCTGCTACGACCTAGGGTTCCCCGAGCTGGCCAGGATCTACGGCGTAAGGGGGGCTGTCGGGATAGTTGCGCCGAGCATGGCCCCCGGAAGGGGGGCCTATATGTGGCTGAGGTACACGGCCCATTCAAGGGCCATAGAGATCCAGGGGTTTGTGGCGCTTGGGGCCGGGAGGATCGAGGGCGCCCCGCTTGGCTTCAGGTCATATGGGAAGCCCGCGCTCCTCGTCACGACGGACTACAAGTGGGATGGAGTGGTATCCGAGGGGGACGTGGCCGTGGGGGAGATAGACATAGACAGGCTCCTCGACGTTAGGAGGAGGACGGCGGCGCCAGTCCTGAAAGACTGGAGGGCGGATCTGTATATCAGGTACATTAGACTAGGCATGCGGAGACCCGCCAGTTCAGACAGCGAAGGCAATGATTAGAGAGTGCTGTGGCGAAACATGCCCTTAACCTGTGTGGAGGGATGTGTTTTGGCTGGAAGCCCATCTCTTAACGGTCTTGATAACCTTACCTACTGTGAAACGCTATATACTCAGGGCTTGTTACCTTCTTGAGAGTATGAGTGGGGATGGCGGTCGGAGGGTGGCCATAAGGTTACAGAACCTTACAAAGTATTATGGTAAGACGCTTGCAGTAGACCACCTTAGCTTTGAGATCTATGAGAATGAGATCTTCGGGTTTCTGGGCCCCAACGGGGCTGGGAAGACCACCACACTCCTCATGCTGACGACAGTGATAAGGCCCACTGAGGGCACGGCGACTGTTATGGGGTATGATGTGAGGAGGGATGCCGACATGGTTAGAAGGCTTATAGACATAGCCTTCCAGGAGCCCAAGCTCTACTGGGTGAACACGCCCTGGGAGATACTGATCTGGCACGCCAAGGTCTGGGGATATGGGGGGAGGGAGGCAAAGAGGGTTGTTAGGGATGTGATGGAGAGGCTCGGCATATGGGAGTCGAGGCACAAGAAGGCCTTCGAGCTGTCGGGTGGGCAGAGGAAGAAGGTTGAGGTGGCGAAGGTCCTGATAACCAAGCCCAGGATAGCCATTTTCGACGAGCCGACGGCCCAGATAGACGTGGCCGGGAAGCACTATATATGGTCTACGATAAGGGAGTTGAGGGATGAGGGGTCGACAATAATACTTGCAACCAACGACCTCTACGAGGCCGACGTCCTCTCAGAGAGGGTTGGGATAATACATAGGGGCAGGCTTGTCGCCCTCGGAACCCCGGAGGAGCTCAAGGATAGGGTTCCCAGCGGCGACGTCATAGAGATGAGGGTTGAGGGCGAGCTTGACGGCCAGCTGCTCTCCAGGATAAGGGCTGAGGCCGAGGCGTCTAAGGTGAAGTACTCGGATGGGAGGCTGAAGGTCTACCTCAACAGGGGCGAGGAGTTCCTACCTAGGCTCATCACCATGCTGACCAGCAGCGGCATTAAGATACACTCGGCAACCGTCAGGGAGCCGAGCCTTGACGACGTGTTCTTCTACTACACGGGCCTCTCGATAAGGGAGGCTGAGAGGCGTGGGCGTTAGGGAGATACTACTCGTGGCGGAGAGGGATCTTAGGAGGCTTAGGGAGTGGAAGATATTCATAATGCTCAGGTGGCTATGGTACTTCGTCCAGGTGGGGGTCTTCGGGATAGCCCTAGCCGCCCTCGTCCCCCTCCCAAAGTACCAGGAGTACTACGCCACAGGGGTCTACGTGGTAACCCTCTACGCGGCCTCGATAACCGTGGCATACGAGATAATCGAGGAGGCCGACCACGGCGTCGTCGACTACCTCCTCAGCCTCCCAATCTCAAGAAGGGATCTGGAAATTGGGAGAACCCTGGGGGGCGGGATTAGGGGCCTCATAACCACCGCCCTCCCCCTGGCCACAAC
>WAQG01000192.1 GCA_015520395.1 Candidatus Geoarchaeota archaeon | reverse complement strand
CTTCCCTCCTCAATGAAGGCCCTCAGATAGCTCTTAAGGCTTGTTGCCTCCTCAAAAAGCTCCCTCCCGTCCCCCATGTTTAGAACCTTCACCCGGTGTGCGAGCTCGACCATCCCCGCAAACTCCTCGGCCTCCGATGCGGTCGACGTTATCAGCTCAACTATCCTCGCCGGGTTCCTTATTGCACGGATAAGGCGCTTGTCAACCAGCCCCTCAAGAGGTTCCACAGGCCTTGGCTCGGGGGGCGGGGCGTAGTATGGTGATGGCTGCAGCTTTGGGAGAACCTTGACCCGCCTCTCTAGGGTTCTGATGATGTCCCTCAGGTTTGTTGTCTCGAAGCCTAGGGCTGCAAGTCTCTCATCCTTAGCCATCATCACCGTTATCTTGAACTGATCCCAGCTTTGATACACCGAGGGCTGGCTGGAGGCGAACTTGACCATCGATGACCGCTCGTAAACAACCTTAACGCTCACATGGTCCACAGGGAGCTTTGAGGCCGCCGAATATACCCTCTCAGCTATCCTAAGGGCCTTGTCCCTCATCTCGGAGCCACCCCCACCCTCAAGCCCCTAACCCTAACGTTGGGTCCTCCCATCCAGACGGGTATTCCCTGCATGGGCTCCCCCTTGCCGCACATTCCCGCGTAGAACTCGAGGTTACGGTCGGCTGCGTCGATCTTCGTGTAAACCTCCTTTGTGGTGAACTCGACAACGGGGTTTGCCACATAGCCCTTAAGCTCCCCATCCTCTATCAGGTATGCCTCAAGCCCCGTGTAGCGCTGTCCCCACCTACGGTCATCTATGTTCCACTCCATGTAGTTCTTAATGTAGACGCCGAGCTTAATGTCCTCTATAAGCTCCTCAAATGTGTGGTCCCCGGGCGCAAAGTATGTGTTGGCCATCCTCACGATCGGCTCGGAGGCATAGTTCCTCGCCCTCGCAGCAGCATTGCTTTTAACACCATACACGGCGGCGCTCCACCTGTTGTGTAGGTGCTCGTTTATCCTGCCGTTAAGGTAGAGGTACCTGGGCCTCGCCGGAACCCCCTCATCGTCGTAGAGGTAGAAGCCGAAGCTCCCAGGCAACGTGGGGTCGTCGATCACAGTGACGACATCGCTGCCTATCCTCTCCCCGATCATCCCCGGCTCCATGAAGCTCTTACCGGCCTGAGCCGCCTCCCGCCCGAGGATGCGGTCAGCCTCACTCGGATGCCCACAGCTTTCATGGACCATGAGGCCAACCACGTTGCTTCCGAGGACAACGTCAATCGGCCCGTCTGTTGGAGGCTTCCTTGCCTCTACAAGTATCTTCTCAAGCTTCTCGGCATTCTCGGAGAACCTGCCCACTATATCCCACTTCTCAACCCACTCATAGCCCCCGCTGGCGCCCAGCTCCTCCATGAACTGAAGGACACCCCTCTGGGGGTGGAGGGCCACGAGGTTGTAGAAGGCAGATATCCTTGGAACCGTGCTCATGACGAAGGCGCCATCGCTATTCGTGATTATCTTTTCCTCGACGCTCTCCTGGTAGTTCAGCATCCCGCTAACGATCTTGACCTCCTTGACACCCTCAACCGCCCTCCGCCAAGAGTCGACGTGAAGCCTGACCTTCTCCCCAACATCGATGCCCCCTGGATCCTTTTTGAGGAGAACGCTGTAGTGGGCCCGGCCAACCATCTCATCCGAAAACTTTATGGGCTCCCTCATGGCCGAAGCACCGCTCTTAGCCTTCCTAAAGGCGTCCTCCACAGCCCTTTTCACAGCCCCCTTCGTCATGATGTTTGTGGCGGCGAAGCCAAGTGAACCCTCAACCAGAACCCTTACCCCTATCCCGGAGTTTTGCTCATGCCACATCCCTATGATCTCGCCATTCCTCGACGTAAGGCCGAAGCCTAGAACACTGTGGTATCTTGCCTCAACATAACTAGCACCCAGGGTTCTCCCATAATCGACTGCCATAAATAGGAGACCCTCATCGATCAAAGAGCACCACCAGGTATTCTGAAAAATAACCCCTATTTATCGTCTCCCAAGAGGTGGCCGGATTGACGCCTGACGGCTACATGCTTTTGAACAGGCCAGCCGCGGCTTTGCCAACCTTCTCCCTCAGTTCAGGTAGGGTATAGACCGCGAAGCTCCAAGCCCTTCTATATGCAGCCGTAAGGGAGTCGGCGAGCGGGGACAGCCTCTTTATATCGGTGGCCTGCCCGTTGTAGAGGATCTTAACCTCGGCTTCCTCTAGCATCGGCGGGGTTGGTATGTCGACAATGACACTTTCGAAGCCCGCCCCCACACTGCCCGCCAGCTCCTCCTCTAGCCTCTCAACCCTCTTAGGCCTATCCGCTATCTTAACCAGCTCCTTTAAGAGGTCGCGTGGAACCTCATCCCAAGACGCCCTGTAGGCCAGCTTGAACAGCCTCCTTTCCTCAAGCCTCCTAGCATAATCCCCCGGTATGCCCCTGAGGGATGCGAGGGTCGCTAGGAGCTGGTGATCCCTTAGCCTGTATAGGTCTTCGACCTTCAGGGCTCCGGCCTTAACGGCCTCCCTTACAGCCTTTGAAAGCATTGAGGCCGCTATCCTCACAGTCTTATGATTGTAGACTGTTGTGTACATTAAGTATCTTGCGAAGAGCACCGATTCGGCTGGCCTAAGGCCCTTCTGTGAGAGAACCACCTCCCCACCGTGAAGCCTGAACTCCATTAGGATCCTGGTATCAATGACTCCATAGGCAACGCCAGTATAGTAGGCGTCCCTCCTGAGGTAGTCTAGCCTGTCGGCGTCGATGTCGCCCCTCACTATCCCGCCGAGCCCCCTCCCCCGCGATATGACCTTCCATACATCGTTGACGTCTATCCCATGGGAAGAGAGCAGATCGGATATCTCACTCTCCCGCATGATCCTAAGGGCATGCTCCTCGTGTGACTCCTCGCCAACAATCCTGTCCAGGCTGTGGGAGAAGGCTGGGTGGGCGACGTCGTGGAGGAGGGCTGCCACCTTTACAACCTCCTCCTCGTCCCTCGGGATCTCGGCACCATATATCTTAATAGTGTTGAGTATCTGTTCGGCTAGGTATCTAACGCCTATCGAGTGCTCAAACCTGGTGTGGGTGGCCCCGGGGTAAACCAGGTAGACCAGCCCCGTCTGATGGACGTATCTTAGTCTCTGCATGGGCTGCGTGTCCAGTAACATCACGTCAAGCTCTGAGAGCAGTATGTTCTGGTGTATTGGATCCCTTACGAAGCGTATCCTCATGGCGCAGATTTACCTTAGCTCCCATCAATATTTAAACGGTTATGATTCGCCGGAAACGCCCGGCCATCAGGTCGCCGTATGTTAACAAAGATGTGTAAACATGGTACGTAAATGCCATGAACTAGGGTAACACTTTAACACGCGTACGGAAAGAGAATGTTTATCTTAAATTAACAGCCTAATATTTCTGCGTTGCCCTCATATGCGAGATTCGAGCGGTTTTTCCAGTATAAGAGGAGGCTTGACGCTGTTGCGGCGCTTAGAGGCTTAAAGGAGGTAGGGTTCACCCACAAGGAACTCTCAAACAGGCTAGGGATAAGCATCCCGCTCATAAGCAACTATGTCAAAGGAAGGATAGTTCCCGGGCCCGAGAAGGCTAAGAGGATTATCAGGCTAGCTATAAGCGATGATATAGTGGCGAGGATCTTAAGGAGTGAGAGATTCACACCCTACAGCCCTAACATAGCGACAATAATAGCATGGCACATAGTTTTTAGGCACTGCTTAGGAAAAGTTGTCCAGCTTGTCATAACTGCCGACAGGGACGCGCTGGTGATCGCGTCAAAAATCGCCGAAATAATCAACGTAAAGGTCTATTTAAACGGCCAGGGGCTTAAGGTTAGGAAAAGGATAAATGCATTGCTTGTAGGAACCTGGATAGATAGGGGATGGACTCCATCGATCCCTGAATCAAGGGTAAGGATCGTAAAAATGGTTTTCCTAAGGGGCAGCAGCGATGTTAAAGACAGTGATAACAATAATTTAGTTATCATATATAGGGGGACATCTATTGAGAAGGTGAAGCCGGAGCGCAGAGCTAGTCTCCTTCTTCGCCGCCGTAAAAGGGTTTTAGTTTTGTAACTCCGCCCCTAAGGCTGTATGCCTCATAGCCCCTCCACCTATAGTAGGCGGCAACAAGCTTGCTCGACCTTCCTCGAGTACAGTAGAAGACGTATTTTCCGTTGGGCCTGGGTCTGAAGTCCTCGATATGGATAGCGTTGGGCGGATGCCACTCATCATAGTCCTCCCGGCTTCTTATATCCACCAAAACCGCCCCATCCGGAGCCTCCTCAACCTCCAGAGCCTCCCGCTCGAAGCGGGGCACCTCAACCTCCCTTAATGGGTAAACCGCCGGGTCTCCGGCCAACTCGTCAACAAGCTTGAGATCCAACTTCCTCTCCTCCTCGAGAACCTCCTCGAGGCTAGGCCTGGATACGGGGGCCCTTGGAACTATCGCGCAGTACTCCGGGATCATCTCAGAGTACCTGTAGGTTCCTATTTTCATGGATAGCTTCATTATATCCACCTTATCGAAGCCTATGAGGGGCCTAAATATGGGGAGCCTGACGCCAGCTGAGGCTACCCTCAGCGCCGTAACCGTCTGGGAGGAGACCTGACCTATGCTCTCACCGGTCACCAGCGCCTCGGCACCTATCTTCAACGCAACCCTCTCAGCCGCCCTATACATCAACCTCTTCAAGACTATGTTCCAGTAAGGCTCACTGACAACGCCCCTTATCATCTTAACAACGTCCCTGAAGTCCACCTCATACAGCTTAGGGTTATAACCATAGCTCCATCTATCCGCAAGCACCTTCACAACGCTTAAAACGCCGTAGAAATGTGGCTCACCACCAAGGTTAAAAAACACATAATGGACAGGAACACCCCGCCTCATGGTATACCAGGCCGCGACAGCCGAGTCAAAACCACCCGAAACCAGTGCGAGAACGGGGGGCTCGACACCTATCGGCAATCCACCTGCGCCGGGCAGCTTCTCATAGAAGACATAGGCATCCCACCCCCTAACCTCAACGTTCACCTCAACCTCGGGATTTTTGAGATCGACCCTCGAGCCATATTTAAGCAGCCTCTCACCCACAACCCTCGCTATGTCGAGGCTCGTAAAGTTGTGGTAGCCAGCCCGCCTAGGCCTAACAGCAAAACTCCTCCCCCTAACCCTCTCAGCAGAAACCTCGGCCACCTTTTCCGCCAGCTCCTCCAAGCTCTGAAACCTAACCTTGACTACAGGCGAGAAGCTGGAGATCCCGAAGACCCTGCCCAAAACCTCAACGGCCTTTTCCCTATCAGCCTCCTCAACCTCCACGTATATCCTTGTAAACTTGTAACTAACCCTCCCCCTCAGGCCAGTTGAGATCAGAGCATCCCTAACATTCCTGACAAGGAGATTCTCAGCTAGCCTCCTAGCATACCCACGCCTAAGGGTCTGCTCACCCAGCCTAACCATGAAAAGCGCCTTAGACACCGCACAGAAACATAATACAACCAAGGTTAAAAACCTTCCAGAGCAGCGGAAACACTCCACCCGTACCATTACTGTCCAAACAAAACGGGCCGCCAAGGCTTGAGGAGCTTTAAAGGACTAACCCAGATATCTTATATCATCCATATCTTAATAAAGCTGGTATAAGGCTGATGGGCGTTACTGTCTTATTATTTATTTCAAGTTGCTTCATTAAAGATAAATACCCGAATTCCCATTTACATACCATGGATGGCTGGGAGGATGGTGGGTCTGGGGAGGAGGCTGATATATCTTAGCGTACCTGCAATCGTTGTAGCTGTTTTACTGGCTATGCAGGTTATATCTACCCTAGGGCCACCGCCCATCAGCCTCTTCGTTGAGGACTGGGAGGAGTGCCCCTCAGCTTTTGAGAACCTCGCCGTGATGGGCCCCGTTGGATATTATCGTCCCCATAATGTGGAGCTTAAGCTCAGCTTCACCCCGCCTGAGAGGTTTGTTGTCTACAGGTACAAGGCGGATGTGGAGCTTGTTGAGAGGATCGCCAAGATTCTGGGACTCTCAAAGACCTTCGAGCACGGCGGCGACAAACCCACTTCTCGCTTTGTAACCTACGAGAATGGTACTGCGACCCTTGTCTCTGAGGGTTACGTCATGATCAAGTACTATCTGAAGGGCTATGAGAGGCCCCTTGTCAGCGGGGAGCCGTTGATAGGCGGGGAGGATGTGGAGGTTGCTGGGAGGTGGCTTGAAGGGCTGGGCGTCACCGTGCCCCCTGAGAAGCTCTTCAAGATTGCGGTCAGGGGCTACACGGTCGAGTACTACCTGAGGTTTGAGAACTACGTCCCCGAGTACCCGGCGATCAGCGTAACCGTCGTCGGGGGGAGGGTTGTCTATGCCCACATATCCCTGGCCTCACTGCTGGCCGAGCCGTGGAAAGCCTTCAAGCCTAGAAGCATCGATAACGCGGCCAGGATCCTCAAGGCAACCCTGGACATAGGTGGGGTTCTTAGGAACGCCTGGGGGTGGAGTGAGGGGGTTGACGCCAGGCTCCTAGCCTCGTTTAACACCGACGACTTCCATACCGTCGTGATAGGGGATGTTGAGGTCACCTACAGCCTGGTCTGGAGGGGCGACTATGCCTACATAGTGCCGGTCTACGCTTTCAGGGGTGTCACCGATAAGGGTGAGGCGTTCAGGGGCTATGTTGACGCTATAGATAGGAGCAACTCGGAGCCGCTGAGTACCTGACCCTCATTAACACCTTTTTACTGTTTCCCCAGGGCTATTTTGGGTATAGACTCCTCGTAGGGCGGCCTCGCGATGCCATTCTCGGTGACTATGCCGGAGACGTAGCTTGGTGGCGTTATGTCGAAGACGGGGTTATAGGCCTCGACTCCCTGGGGCGCTATCCTGACACCCATGACCTCAAGCACCTCCCGCTGATCCCTCTCCTCGATCACGACATCTTCAACCCTGCTCTCAAGATCTATGGTGGACGTGGGGGCCACTGCGTAGAATTCAGCACCATGCTCCCTGGCCAGAACCGCGATCTGGTACGTCCCTATCTTGTTAATCACATGGCCATCCCTGAGGATCCGGTCGGCCCCAACAAACACCTTCGTAACCCCCTTTCTAGCCATGACCAAGCCAACGGCGCTATCCACTATTAGCTTGAAGGGCACCCCGGCCCTCTTAAGCTCCCAAGCCGTGAGCCGGGCGCCCTGCAGGGCAGGCCTCGTCTCGGTCGCGTAGACGAATATCTTCTTACCCTCCTGATAAGCCCTTATTATCACGCCGAGGGCTGTGCCGATATCCACTGTGGCGAGCATCCCGGTATTGCAGTGCGTCAGTATCACGTCCCCATCCTCTATAAGGCTGGCCCCGATGATGCTCATCCTCCTATTGACCTCAACGTCCTCCTCAGCCATCCTCAGAGCCTCCCCAACAACAGCCCTCCTAACCTCCTCGACACCTCCAGCGGAGGCCCTGGCCTTAGAAAGCACCCTGGAGACGGCCCAGAACAGGTTCACGGCTGTCGGCCTGGTTGACCTGACCAGCGCGGCAACCCTCTCAAGCTCTGAAAGCATGCATTCAACATCTCTGCACCTTGAGTGGTAGGCGGCTAGCGCCAGTGTGAAGGCTGCGGCCACGCCTATGGCTGGGGCGCCCCGTATCTCCATGTTTTTAATGGCGATGGCAACCCTCCTGTAGTCCGTTGTTTCAACGATCTCTAGGGTGTGGGGGAGCTTTCTCACGTTTATGAACCTTACTTTGCCGTCCTTAAACTCTATGCTCCTCATAACCCTAGCATCGATGCAAAACATTATTTAACTTGTTGGCGGAACACCTCCTTAAGGGTATGTCGGCGGAGCTGGACCTAGAGGAGCTGAAGGTGACGTCGAGGCAGCTTGCGCAGCGCCTCTATGAGTCGGGGTTTGGTGAGTGGGGGCCCGACGGCGGGCTGAGGTTGGAGCCGTATGAGGCCCTCTATCTCGCATCCAAGGGAAGGGTTAGGCTGCTTCAGGGCGGTAGGGAGGTTGAGTTCGACAGGGCCGCCCAGTACTTCCTCAAGAGAGATCCCCGGGTCTGGCTTAAGTACACCATATTTAGCGACCTTAGGAATAGGGGCTACATAGTTAAGAGGGGGTTTACCGAGAGGGTTGTTGAGTTCAGGGTTTATGAGAGGGGTGATAAGCCGGGTCAGAGACCGGCTAAGTACATAGTTAGGGTTCTCCAGGAGGGCGAGTCGCTGGATGTGGGGAGGCTTCTTGACATGATCCACTATGCCCGGAGGCTCAGGAAGGACCTGGTTTTGGCGATCGTGGACTCCCAGGGCGACGTTGTCTACTATCAGGCCTCCCAGGTGGAGCTGTGATGTCCTCTAAGGCGCTTGGACTACTGAGGCTAACCAGGCCCCTCAACGGGTTTATGATGGGGTTAGGGGTCGTTGTCGGCTCGGTCGTTGCGGCCGGAATCAACAACCTACCCTGGGACAGGGTGTTTATCGGGGCCCTCGTGGGCTTCATGCTTAACAGCGCCTCAATGATACTGAACGACTACGTGGATAGGGAGATAGACGCCATAAACAACCCCACAAGACCCCTGGTCACGGGCGTTGTAACCGTTGGGGAGGCCCTCACCGCATTCACCATCTTCACAGCCCTTGGAGTAGTCTTCTCCGCCCTCCTCGGCCCCCTCCCCCTGGCAATAGCTTTGATCGCCGCTGCGGATGCCTACGCATATAACATCTGGGGCAAGAGGACGGGGCTCCCCGGAAACATAATGGTGGCATTTACAACGGCGGTTCCATTCATCTTCGGCGGAGCTGTGGCCAGGCCTGAAAATTGGCTGTCGGTATCCATACTGGCGATACTCGCCTTCCTCTCAAACGTCGCCAGGGAGATAGTCAAGGGGGTGGCCGACATAGTTGGCGACAGCCTTAAGGGCGTAAGAACAGTGGCCGTGAGGTGGGGGGCGGAGACGGCATCACTGATAGCAGCATTAATAATGATCCTGGCAGTCGCCCTCAGCCCCCTACCATACCTTAAGGGGCAGCTCGGCCACCTCTACATGGCCCTTGTGATCCCGGCCGACGCGATAT
>WAQG01000191.1 GCA_015520395.1 Candidatus Geoarchaeota archaeon | reverse complement strand
CATTTATGTGAGAATCATCATATTTAATGATGCTGCTACAGAATGTTAAATTTGGATTAGGAGTTATAATTATTACTGTTTTTACTCCACCCAATCTATCCAACTCTTTAATATATTTTTCAGGGTATCTCAAATGTTCAATCAAACTAACTGAGATAATTGCATCGGCAGTTTTCAATGGTAATTTCATCGCATCAGCGCATATGGAGTCAACATTTAAAATCCTTTGATAACGACATGTTGAATAGTTAAGGTCTAATGAGATGACATGAAAGCCATATTTTGAAAGCTCATGAGAAAGAAGGGATAAGCCAGATCCTATGTCAATTACTGTCTTTATATTCATTATCTTTAACAAGGCTTTTAATATAATCGCTTCTATTTTCTGGACAAATCCGAATATCTTTGGCGAGTATGATCTTCCTAACATGTAAAAATAGTCCCTATATTCCACCGTATATCACAACCATAACTCTCATGCTCGCCTATTGTTATTTAAGTTTTTTAGGTATTATTAGTGAGTCAATGTTTATCTTCTAAGGAAGGTTATTCTGAGTAATTTAATCCCAAAGCCTATAGACATAGCGAGGTTTATTGCTGATAATATCAGTAATATACCCATCATTTTCTTGTTTTGACTCAATATGCGTGATATTAAGATATAATATGCCGGAAGCGCTATGTGAATGTACCAATCAACGACCATAAGTAATGTTATTGGTATTGTTGCAGCTATCCACATTAATAACACTGTTATTTCTTCCTTGTTTAAAATGGTTCTTCTGAGTGAGATGAGTAATGCTGGCATCATGAGGTGCCAGGAAATGTTGCCTAGCCCGATATAGAAGATTGCTTGTATGCCTACGTATTTTGCAATTATCGTGGTGCTAGTTTCATTTATTGGGGGGTTTGTGAGGGTGAACGAGTATGCTTTCCAGAGCTCTATTCTGAGCAACATTTTTGTTAAGGAATTTGCGATTAGGGGTAGTGTGTATCTGTGCCAGCTGCTATGATATTTATACATTTTCTCTTGGAGCTCGATGAAGTCGTATATGGTGGCACCCTTCATGAAGTAGACGGTATATCCGGCTGTGTAGACGGTCAGTGCGATGAGTATTGATATGGTGGCTATTGTTATTGCCATTTTAGGTCTTGTCCTGGTTCTTACGATTAAGTAGAGTAGCAGTAGGGGGTACACTAGAACTACGCTCCATTTGGAGCCTATCGCTAGGCCTGAGGAGGCTGAGAACAGTAGTAGATATCTCCATTTTTGCTCATTTAGGTATTTTAGGTAGAGGTATACGGATAGTATTGTGAAGAAGGTTGCGTAGACCTCGAGTAGCGCTGTTTTGAAAACGTAAATATATAGTGTGTCTAGTGAGAGGAGCGTTAATGTGAGGAGAGTTAGCCTTTTGTCACCGTACATCAACATGATCAGCTTGTACAGAACTATGAATGATAGAAGCCCGAGGATCTTTGAAAGCATGGTTGGATCTTTTAGGAGGTAGTCGGAGATTCCGATTAGGTATTTCGCTATTGGTGGGTGCTCCCAATTCACCTCGGCTGGCGATGCCCCCCTTAGAAGGGCTCTGGCAGCCGGTATATAATACTTCTTATCATCAAAGTACTTGAGGGGGTAATTGATCATGAATAATGCAGCCATTATCCAGATTGTTAGTGTAAGTGTCCATATAATGTATGTAAACTTAGCATTGAAGCGGATAATATTCCAAATATTCACCTTGCTCCTCTCATCCTTTCTATGTATATTATCCCCCTCACGGCTATGAGTATTGATGTGACTATTATGCCTATCCCTGAAAGTATTAGGAGTAGTATTGGTAGTTGCTGTGGGATAGGGTTTTCCCCTGGCACAATGCTGACGATCTCATCCTTAATTAATATTAACGGCTGTGTTACTGAGAGTTGATATCTCGGCACCTTTACCTCTATTAGGTATATGCCCGGCAGCAGATTTACATGAACCTCAGCAGCGCCTTCATGGACGTACACGCCTTCAAGCCCCTCCCAACTATTCCTCTTATTCAGTGCTATCTCAAAAAGAACCTCATTTAAATCCACATCCTTTATTATCACAACGGCATCCCTGATTGGCGTTCCATCGCTCCACATCACCCGTATCGTCGCTTTATATACTGGGAACTCGGCCTTCGAAACGTCTAGGATGAGGGTTACTGTTGTGTTTCCGGTTAGTAGGAGGGTTGTGTTGGCTTGAGCTCCATATAGGCTTGCCTGCACCAGGTATGTTCCAGCCTTTAGCACGAAGGTTGTCTGGCCGTTTGCATCTGTCCTGCCCTTCGCCGCCCTGCTCATGTTCCCTATGTGTAGGATCTCGACCTCCGCGTTTATCGCCCTCCTCCTGTTACTCCATTGAACCTTTACGATTAGGGTGTAGTTTCCCTTAGGGCCTGGCGGTGGTGTGAGTGTTGGACTCTGGGTTTCTGTTGGAGGTGGCGGTGTTCCAGTAGGCGTTTGCGTTGGGGGTGGCGGTGTCGTTGTCGTAGTTGCCTGGGTTGGTGCAAAGCTTAGGGTCACGTTCACGTCATCGCTTTTCACGGTCACCGAGGCTTCTACAAACCTTAATGCATAGGACGCATAGACACTGTATGTACCCGGCGGGACACCTGTAAAAACTGCCCTTCCATTGTAGTCTGTAATGGTTTTAGTGATTAGGCTTCCCCTACCCAGGGCAACCCCCGCGCCAGGGAGCGGCTGCCCAGCCTCATCGAGCACCGTGACCCAGATGTTATAGGCGTTTGTGGTGAGGGTCACGTTAAGTGTGGCTTCGTTTAGCGTCATGTTTGTGTCTAGGAGCACACCCCAGGTGTTGAGCACCGTCACATTGTATCCGCCGGCTGGCAGCTGGTTAAAGTAGGCGTAACCCATGGGCCCTGTCGTGGCTGTGAACTCGTAGGTCTCAAAGATAGTTTCGTATGAGAGTGTCACGATCGCTCCTTCAAGGGGCCTATTCTTTCCATCATAGATCCTGAGGACGGGGCTATATATCGATGCGTTAACCGTTATGCTGGTTTCCGGGGGCTTCATAACGGCCTCCCCGACTTCCCTGGCCTTATAGTAGACAAAGACTCCAAGCTCTTTAAGCCCCTCGTACCCCTCAGCAGCTATCGTTGCAACCCCATCCTCATCGGTGACGTTCTCAGCCTCGCCCCAACCCCTGGCGGCCACCAAGACCTTAGCGCCAGCCACGGGCGCCCCGTCATAGTCGACAACCTTGATTTTAAGGATGGTCTTGCCTGCCACATGTACTGGTGTGGTTAAGAGCTGGAGTACTAGCAAAGCTGCTACGATGGTTAGGATAGCTTTACTCCTCAAAGCGCCCACACCTCTACCACGCTGGGCGGGTACCAGAACATGGGGGCGTGCCAAGCTATAGACCTATAACCCACATTCCTGGAGCCGCCATCCCCAGCGAAGAGTGCGAACCAATACCAGTTACTCTGACCTTTATACACCCTTCCCGTCCTATACCATTCAAACCATATGTCGAGCTCTATAACCCTCCTAGCATAGTCGGCGGACGTCCAGACCCAGAGGGTATGATCGTAGCGGTAGCGGCGCCTATAGTTTGAAAACATGTCTTTCAAGTAGTTATCCCAGATAGCCCCAAAACTTACATCAGGATACCTACTAACCCTTTCCCTATACTGAACAAACCAGTACCCGACCCCGCCTATATAATAGTGGTAACCACTCCAGTACCTGTTAGGGTACGATCCCCTGACCACATTGCCCCTAGAAGTCTGGAAGGCCCAGTACCTGAGCCTGCAAGGGCATCGCTGGTCGCTGCTCGATCCACTTATTATGGTGAGCGGTGTGAGGTACCTGTTAAACCTGAATGTGCGGAGCCACTTTATCCAACTCCTGTATATTATGTAGTTTGTGGCGTATGGGATTATAATTATGTCATTGTGACTGAGGTCCTTATATCTTGTCGCATGTCTGGGTGGGCTGTAAGTCTTCGTTGAACTTCTTATTATTAGGGCCCTCACAGGGCCCACGAGGGCCCTCCAGCCCATCCTGTTTGAGGGGTCGCCCGAGGGTAGCCACTCGGGGAGCCATATCTCCCTTGGGCTCATGTAGTAGTAGCTGTAGCCCAGCAGCCCAAACTCGGCGTGATATTTCTTGTAGTAGATGATTATCGAGTAGTCGACCCAGTAGCTGAGCTTCTGGTCGGCGACCAGCCTTACCCTAATCGCATCATTGTCGAGCTCAGCATAGCCGGTCTCATCCCACCTGAACTTCACGCTCCAGGGTATCGGTATGGCGTCGGCATCGTAGTCCCACCAGTATACGACCTTCTGTCTCCTGACATTAGTCCTATTAAAGAACAGTAGGAAGACTATCTTGTGGCTCGCTTCTAGTCTCCCCCTGTAGCTTGGAAACTCTAGGTATGGCCATTCATACTTTGTCCCTATTTTATGCCACTTCTCAACCTGGAATGGGGTTAAAGTTGCAGGCGAGTTCACGCCCCCTCTTGTCACATTCACCCTGTACTGCTTCACGGGGATCGGGGGAAGCGGAGGTATCCGCTCTCCCTCAAACCACTTAAGGTTGAAGTTGAGCCTCCCATCCCTAAGGGTCTCAACCACATATATTTCATAGTTGAGGTTTGTTCTTATCCTTGAATCCTTTTCTATCACTGCCTCTATCCTGTTGTATGAGGGGAAGAGCTCGACGTAAACCCCCCTTGAATCTGCCACCTCGAGAAGGATGGGTACTATCACGTCGCCATTCGGGTTTCTAATCTTATAAGCCGAGGGCATATAGACGGTTAAATCATAGGATCCACCCCCATAATCCGCAAGCTCCATCCTTTCGCGGGGCGCTTCAACCCAATCCATGAGGGTTGAGTGGAAATAGATGACGGTTATATTCTCAACTGCGAGCAATGCTGGTGACATGTCCTCTTTAAATGCCTGTAGCTTTATTAAGTAGTAGTCTCCTCCGAGATCCTCGGGTTTACTTGCCGTCACGTTAAGCATGTAGAAGCCTTCACTGTAGACTGGGCCTAAGCCTAGCGTTGAAGACCCTATTATGGCCTCGATGTATATGAGAGAGATGGCTCTACGAGAGTACCACCACATCTTTACCCACGATTTCCCCTCGTACGCCTCGGCCGGGGTCCGCGCAACTGGCACCCTTAGATCTCCAAGTACGTTATCATGTATGACCCTCTCCTCGTAGACTCCTATGCTTAGGCTTAGTCCCTTGCTGGAGTGGACGAGCAGTGTTGCGTCAAGCCAGAATGTCAGGTTGTTGATGGCCCAGAGCCTGCTTGAGTCTATGTCGCCGGTCTCTGAGTAATGCTGTGTCGCCATTGCGAGATCCTCTAAGGCGACCCTTTTAAGATCCTCAGCCACGTTTGCAACCATATGTCTGGCTGATTCTGCCCTCATCCTCCTGTAGGTGGTTCCAAAGGAGTAGGATATTATCAGGGTCGTTATTAGAACTACCGCTACTATGAGCACAGCTATTATGAGGAACTGCCCCCTCCCATTCCTCATGTTCATACCGTCCTATAAAGTGTTAGAACAAGCAGATATATGTTGAGGCCCCGCCCCGTGTATATCGCTTTGGCCGAACCCTTCTCAACATCCCTGTCTGGCGGCGGGCTGCCCACCTCTATGACTATGGTGTCGGTGAAGTATTTGTTGCCTGTCACAGGGTCTTCGACATAGCGGCTTATGGTCATCGTGGCCCCCACCCCTGCGGGCAGCAATGTGCTAAGGGTTTTTACAAGCTGGTCTTGAGCCCAGTCTCTGTCACCCCAATATAGCTGGTTCAGGATATCGGATAGCCCTGGATTCTCCTGAAGCCTGTCAAGGATGTCTCCGGCCATATTTTCGAGATCGTAAGGCTCGGCACCGGGACTGTATAGGAGAGGCGTAGCAAAGTATTCATAAGCGAGAATAAGGGTCACCACAAGGGCCGTAGCCAGGACGAACTCTATCGCTCTAGCCTGGCCCCTCAAAGTGTTACGCCCCCATCGATAGCTCCATAATGTATGTGAGGCCTGAAATGGTCACCATCCTTGAGGTGGTGAAGACATTTTCGGCTCCTCGGGTGCTTCCTATCTCAAATTCCGCGGGCTCACCAGGGCGAGTGAGGTCAAACGGGGTATAGACAACAAATGTGTACCAGTTGCCCCTGAACTTCACACCACCTGCCACGAATATTGCTGAAGGGCCGAGACCGTCAAGCTCTATCGGAAGGACATTTTTACTGCCCTTATTTATAATGTTGTTGTTCTCACCCTGCGTTGTGTCCCAAACTACTCTCGAAGCTCCGCTCGGGGTGTAAACTATTATTTCATCTGAAACATGCCTCGCGCCTGAGTCCTCCCCTGACATATATAGTAGGAGAACGTCCTCCACTATCTCCCCAGCTATATACCTCTCACCGTTATGAACATATCTGAGCATGTTGGCAAGCAGGCCATAGCTCACATAGACGTTAAGAACCCCCGTTTCCTCAAGGTAGCCGATCTCGTTGGATGGCACACTAAAACTTAAATTTGTTGTCCCATCTACCCCAGCCTCAGCCTCGGTCTCGTAGAGCCTTAATTCGGCTGTTGAGCCGCCTCTCACAATATATATCAGGATGCCCCTGACATACGCCCCTGCAAGCGGCTTTCCATCCCAGGTTAATAAGGAGATCCTATAGCTTGCAGAGCCTATATACTCAATATCACCCCTTATAAGCGGCTTCAGGGAGAGCCTGACAAGCCTCCCGACGCCCAGCGTCCTTAAGACATCCTCCCAGCTTAGCCAGCCATTAACAAGCATATTCACCTTTGCTGGCGAGAGCGTGTAGAGTGTGCGGGAGCCTTGAAGCGCCAAGCCAAATTTCTCAGGAGGTATTCTTTCAAAATCCACAATTCTATTTCCAGACCATGTAAGATCCAGGGAGCCCCAATTGGAGGGGTGACCATTACTCATAATCAGTGAATCCATTAGAACCTCGGCCTCCTGCCTTAAGCGATCCTGCTTGATTGTATCGGAAGCTATAAGGATCGTTGTGTGCCCTTGAAGAACCATGTAGACGATGAGAACTATGGCAGCCGAAAAGACCACGACATATTCTATCGCCTCCTTCACGTCCTCACACCCCAGCCAACGACAATTACCTCATTTCCATCTTCCAGGGCTCTATACATCCACAGATAGAGAGTTTGAGAGGAGAGAGCCTGGTTCGTCAACCTTAACCCATAATCCGAGAGTGAGTTATATATTCTGTTTGCCGTTGCCTCAGAGATTATGTCATTATTCAGGGCATAATCCAGCGTATAGATCTCGCCAGCCACCTTTACACCATATCTCTCCTCAGGTTTCTCAACGGGCGTTACCACGACGGAAAGGACGCCGTCCTCGTCGTTTACAAGTTGTAGGGTATATGTCTGTTTCAGCTCGCTTGGAACAGGCATTTTAACTAGTCTGATCACAAGAGTGTTTAACTTCGCGTATCTTACAACCCCCCTTAAATCGGAAATTATGACGGCAACGTAGTTTGCTATGGATTGCGCCTCCTCCTTGATCAGGAGTTCATTGCTTGTTGTCAGGTTTAGAATGGCTATCACGCCAGCGTAGCCTAGAAGGATTACAAGGGCTGCTGTCAGTATTGCATGTACAATCGTCGGGCTAGCCACCTATCCCCCCTCTTATATCAATAGTTATGTGGTAAATTGTGACGACCACTATGTTGGGCGTGTCAAGATCGACCCGGCTGCGCGCTGAGGGAGTCCTTACAACTATCCTTGAGATGTCTGAAAGCGTCATGTACTCTACATTCGTTGTCCTTAAGATCACGTGCATAGTTGATGAGCCGGATGTGCCCTCAACTACTCCCTTATGAAGAACTATCACATCGAGTGAGTAAACTTCTCTGGAACCTGACGGAGTTTCCTCCGTATACAGGTACGTCACTCTAACCCTTGACGTCTCTAATTCAACCACCCAATAGTCGCCTGCCATAAAGGTACGGACATGCGGTATTGGCCCGTCTTCGATAATAAGGCTTGATGTGCCAAGCAGCTCCTCAGGCTCCTCACCAAAAAACGTTAAAGGCACCTGGTACCATAGAGTGTACTGATCAAACCTAAGAACATTGCTATCCAGGCGGATAGTTAGGCGCTCCCCATCCATTATATTAGGCACGCCAAACCTTGTTGAAAGAACAGCCTTATAAGTCGAGTCTTGAGACCCCTTCATTCGCTCAATCTGTTCGGCGAGGGCGATAAAGCTCCCCTTTGCCATCTTTGCCTCTCCAGCGGCCTGGCTACGCATCGTGATGGCTCCAACGTAGTAGAGGGCTGCTAATGTGACTGTGATAAGGACGGCTAGGAGGACTATAGTCGAGATTACTGGCGCGACCCCCCTGAGCTTTTTAATGTACATTGGTCAGTATGATATATGATGATTGTAGGTTAAAAATATTGACCGTGTGTGCAAGGCTTATTCAGCTCTTCTTCTCCTGAATATCCTTAGCCTGACGGTCAGTATCTTTTCGGTTGTGAAGCTTTTTGCTGCTATGTACATGAAGGCTAGAGAGAAGGCTGCCATGTAGGCTACGCCTATGGCTATCGCCGTGTAGTTTCCATCTATTATGCGGTTTACCCCGACGAAGGCGTGGGTGAATGGAACAGCGTAAAGGGCCAGCCTGTATCCTAGGGGGAGGAGCTCGGGGTCCGCCGACATAACGAACATTGCTGGGATCCATATCAGGAGGGAGATGTATGATACAAGGGCTTGGGCGCTCCTCACGTCCTCCGCGTAGACGGAGAGCGAGACTGCTATCGCGATGGCGGTTATAAGCGCCATGACCATGAGGGCGCCCATCCCAAACATCATCCTTGGCCCGAGGAGTATGGAGTTCACCTCCCCGACTAGCTCCGGGGGTATCGCCCTCTCCATGGCCTGCCCGGTCACCATGTTCATGTATATCGTGAAGCCCACCATGTAGGATGCCCCGGAGACTATCGCTATCACTATTGAGCTTATGACCTTCCCGCCCAGTATGCTCAGCCTGGAGATTGGGGTTGAGAGCAGGGTCTCCAGGGTCTTCGCCTCCTTCTCGGAGGCCACAGCCGCCGCCACTATCTGCATCGAGGTCATTATAACTATCATCGTCGCTATCGGTATCGTCCACTTCTGGGAGGCGAGTATGGCCTTCACTATTGTTGGTGGGGAGAGTATGGGTTTTTCCCCAACCATGGAGACGTAGCTGACGTAGAACGGTGTGAGGACAGTCGGCGGGTCGGCGGTCTCGTTAAGCATCTTTATCCTCATCTGGATGAGCAGGCGTTTATACGACTCGACAACCTGGTCGGCGCTGGTGGCGAAGTAGCTTCCCCCAGGGCTTGCGTAGGCATAGTAATAGAGGCTGCCTGTGGAGTATGGGTTGCCAGCCAGCCTGGAGAAGTTCCTGGGTATGACGAGCAGCTCGTCGATCCCCCTCTCATAGTGGAGCCTGAGAACAAGGCGGCCGTAGTCCTCCGCGGTCTCATTGAGCTCGACCACCTTGACCTGCGGGGCATTCCTAAGGTAGTCCACGAGCTGTCCACCGAGGGGCCCCTCGTCGAGGTTTAGGACGGCGACTGTCACGGTTTGTGGGGCCACCTGGCGGGCGCCGGCGAAGGCCATCCCCATGAGGGGGAACATGATTAGGGGTATTACGATTATGCTTATCATGGTTGTCCTGTCTCTCAGGAGGTCTTTGAGCTCCTTAACGACCATGGCCTTAAGCTTCCTCATAGGTCTCCACCGCCCTGACGAATGCCTCCTCGAGGTTTGAGGCTGAGTACCTGGCCTTGAGCTCCTCGGCCGTCCCAACCGCCACTATTACCCCCTTGTTTATGAATGCTATCCTGTCGCTCATATACTCGACCTCAAGCATGTTGTGGCTGGAGAGCAGCACGGTTATGCCATGCTTCCTGCAGAACTCCTTTATAACGTTCCTCACGTGGACCGCATGGTAGACGTCGAGGCCCGAGGTCGGCTCGTCGAGGAGGGCTACCTTAGGGGTTGACATTAGGGCCCTTGCGAGCAGCAGCCTCCTCCTCATCCCCTTGGAATACTCCTTTATTCTGTCGTCTATCCGGCTTCCAAGGCCCGCGATCTCGACCCCCCTCTTAACCATCTCGCCAACACTGCCTTCATCCTCAGCCATGAGGTTGGCGAAGAACTCGAGGAACTCGTGCCCGGTTAGCCTCTCATAGGCCCCAGCCTCCTCCGGGAGATAGCTTATGATCCTCCTAACCTCCGCGGCATCCCTAACCACGTCGTAGCCCTCCACAGCGGCGCGGCCTCTGGTGGGCGTTAGGAGGGTGGCGAGGATCCTTAGGGTGGTTGTCTTGCCAGCCCCGTTTGGCCCTATCAGGGCGAAGACCTCGCCCCTCCTCACCTCAAAGCTAATGCCCCTGAGGGCAGTCTTCTTTCCAAAAACCTTCCATAGGTTCTCCACCACTACGGCCTTTTCCATCTCAATGATG
>WAQG01000190.1 GCA_015520395.1 Candidatus Geoarchaeota archaeon | reverse complement strand
GCCATACTGTATTGACTATAACGTTGTTATATTGAGGTTTAGAATTGAAAAGTTCAAAATATGAAATGTTTAATTTTTTAGAGATATATCACATTAATCATCGTAATGAGACCCTTATTAAAGCCTGTGGGCCGTGTTAAGCCGTAGTATGTACGTTAATACAAAGATATATACTTAGTATATATGCCCACTCGGGGCAATTTGGCAAAGCTAGTAATAATACCATATGCTCTTGTAATCCTCTGGATCCTCGCCCAGCTCTTTGAGGTGTTCTAGATACATCTTAATTGATATCATGTCCGTGTAGATGTAGGGATCCACAAGTTGTATGTTCTTCTCCCACGGGTGCCAGAGGTAGACCCTCCTTCCGTCGGGCCTTATCATTATGAGCTCGTGATCCTGCCATGACCTCAAATGGTTTTTCCCGAGCCTCGGCACGTTGAAGACCGGCTCCTCGGTTCTGAATATTCCTGGAAGCAGCCTCGCCTCCTCCTTCCTCTCCTGCAGTATCCTTGCCACCGGGATCATGTAGTCTTTATGCTCCCACTTACCCTTCGGGTAGAAGGTGTAGTAGGGGTCTATGCCAGCCTTCTTGAGAGCTATCCTAAGGGCCACCGTCTCAAACCTCCGGCTCGTCCAGAATGTGTAGACCTGCTGGTTGTAGACGGGTATCCCCTGCCTCTTAAGCTTATAGATGGCCTCAGCCATCTCCGGGGTCACCTCGTAGGCCGACTCAACATGGGTGACGAAGGTTATGAACCTCTTCCCCGGCTCCACGTAGCTTCCAAGCATCTCAGCAACCTCGTCGGTTATCCTGAAGGGAACTGTCACCACTATCCTAGACCCTATCCTTATGCTGCTAATATGGTCGAGGCTGCTCAGCCTATTGAGGAGATACTCAAGCATGCTGTCCCTGAGGATCATTGGGTCGCCGCCAGTTATGAGCACGTCTGTTATGTTGGGGTGCTCTGCAAACCAGTCCACCGCGGCGTCAAGCTCCCTCTTGGAGGGGATGGCGCCTGTGTCCAACGCCTCCATTATCTCCCAGTTCCTCTGGCAGTAGACGCAGATCTGCGGGCAGGTGTCGGACGCCTTGATTATCGCGACCATCGGGTACCGGCGGGTTATAAGATCGTGGGGCGATGTGTCGTGCTCCCCCATGAAGTCGAAGTAATATTCCCGATCCTCCCTGTGGGCCGCCATTACCATGACCGTGTGGATCGGGGGTATCACCTGGGCCCTCACCTGGTGGTCGTAGACCCTCGGCCCCTCCAGGTCGAAGAGGTGAAGATAGTATGGCGTTATCCCGAAGGGTATCCTGAACCTTAGGGCTAGCTCGATGCCCCGAAGCTCCTCCTCTGTAAGCCCCGGCGCAAGTTTCCTCAAATGCTCGAGATCCTCTCTCCTCTTAATAACGTGCCTAAAGTGCCACAGGTAGTCTCTCCAATCATCCTCAGTGCCCCCGAAGTATTCCAGGATCCTCTTCTTGTTCTCCCGCCTCTTCTCAATAACCTCGGGGTCTAGGCCGGATGGGTACCGCTCTACGTAGCTCCATATCCTCTCTGCCAGCCTGTCGAGGTAATTCGACCTGGCTATTCCGGCCTCCCGACCCTTAATTCTGCTGAAGTCAAAGATGGGGAGATCCTTGGCATATTTGGCGGGATATATCTCGGGCCGACCATTAATTGCCTTAAACAGGTGGTAGATCTCAAGAAGGAAGCCCTCATCAAGCTCACCTAGAACTCCGAGGTCTCCGCGCGCAAGCCGCCAAATATAGCTCAGGGCACTATAGCCGGAAAGAGCCTCATTTTTAGGAGAAATAATGTTCTTAAACACCCTTATAGCCTCAATCGCAATAGACTCAACCAGAGGGTGAACGTACTTAGCCCCACTCCTATACTTCCACTCCAGCTCGTTAAGATAATCATAAAGCCTTCTCCTAGCCTTCTCAAGATCCCGGCTCCCCCTAAGAATCCTATAAGCCTCAGGATCCTCCGCCCAGAGAAGCTCGACATTAAACCCCTTAGCAGGATACACTACCTGAAGCGGCACATCCGTCCTGGATATCCGCTTCACCATCATCTCCAGTGTATCCATGATACCCCCGCCACCAACCCCTACCTCGACCACTTCCCTATTTAAAGGTTGCTAACACTGTTTGAAAAAGAATATATCACAAGGATTTAACCTAGAATACATCAAAAAACACAAACGATTCCTACCTAGACGCGTTAACACCTATATATAAATGACTGTAACCCACGCCGGTCAGAAAACCCCAAATAACTGCTCAAAATGAAGACATGAAAAAATAGGATTTTTGATTATGCATTTTAATGTCCTACTTCTCCTCGTACCATTCAACAGTACCGGTTGAGGAGTGCCAAATGCCTATCTCCTTGAACCCATACTCACCGTCGGTCTTAACGACCGTCCAGATGCCATAGTCTGCAAAGGCTGCATCGCCATTCTCGTCAAGGAGCTTGTGGCCGGTGGCGCCGATGAAATGGGCGGCGATCTCGGGCAGCTTAGCCTTTACCGCTTCACCATCATACTTGCCGACGGCCGTGATCGTCAGCATTGCCAGCCAGGTGGCGTCATAGGCGTAGTAGGCGTATGGGGTTGGATCCTCACCATACTTCTCCTTGTAGGCCTGCTCGAAGTGCTCGGTTATCGGGTTCCTTGCTATGGCCGGGAAGAAGCCAGTGAAACCGACCTTTATCATGAACTGGGCTATCGCCTCTGGGGAATCGGGCGGCAGGAAGGTCTTTCTCTTCATGGAGTCGGGGCCAAACCACTTGACGCTGGCCAGGACGGGATCCCTGGAGGCATGCTCAAGTATGTTGCCGCCATCGGTGTCGAAGGCGATGATCAGCACAGCCGTCTTCTCATCGGCGCCGAACCTCTGGACTATGGTTGAGAGCTGGGTGACCTCGCTGCTGTAGTCAGGCAGGTTGGGCTGGTAGAGGATCTTCTCAACCGTGCCTCCAAGCCCGGTGAACTCGTCCTCGAACAGCTCGGCCAGGCCCCTCCCATAGTCGTCATCCCTGGCGATTATGGCGACCTTGGTGTATCCCATCTCGTAGACTAGGTGGGCCATAGCCCTGCCCTGAGCGGTGTCGGGTGGAGGCATCCTGAAGACGAAGTCGTCCGGAAGGGCGGCGCCAGCGCCAGTGCTGGAGGGGCTGATGATCACGATCTTCTTCTCATTGGCGATGGGCATGACGGCCTTGGTCTCGCTGGTGGACAGCGGGCCGATAACAACCTTTATGCCGAGGCTGGCAAACCTGTTAATGACGTTGACGGCACCCTCAGGCTTACTCCCAGTATCCTCATGGATCCCCTTAAACCTGAATGGGGCGCCGACCTCCTCAAGCATCTGGTTAAACTCCTCAATTGCCAGCTGGGCGCCCTTCAGCCTCCTAGGCCCATCGACGGCGTAACCACCGCTCACCGCGATAGCCAGCCCTATGGGTATCTCCCCGCTCAGCCCGCCAGCTGCCCCACCGCCAACGGTCGTTGTCACAGTTGTTGTCACAGTCCCGCCCGCACCCATGGCTGTGGTTGTAACTGTTTCAACAACCTTCTGCGGGAAAGCGAAGCTCCCTATCGCGACTCCGATTATTGCGCCGATTATTAGGCCAATTATGGCCATTGTTACAGCCTTCTCCATGCCAACCAACCTCCAAACCTAAGCTTCATACGTCTTAGCCCGGCGGGGGCTCGGACGTACATGGATATATGTCGAATAACAGCAAATATAAACTTTATGATAAAGTTTATGCACATTACGAAGGGTCATATACAAAATAGACTTTACCTATATGCTTAAACCTGTCATTACTGATTTTTAGTGGTTAAACATCACAAAAATCCTCTAGAATAGTTTATAAGCTGCGTGACAGTATTAGACACAATGGCCACAGGCCGTGCTGGCTGCGGGGGTCATGGGAAGGTCTGGAGGTGTATGTATTGCCTGCGGTCGAGGCACTGCGCGTGGAGAAGGTGAGAAAGACGTTCGGAGGCGTCGTTGCGCTCGACGAGGTTTCCCTCAGGATAGATGAGGGGGAGTTTGTGGGGCTCATCGGGCCCAATGGGAGCGGTAAGACCACCCTGTTCAACGTCATCTCCGGGATCTACAAGCCCGACAGGGGCGAGGTTTACCTCTACGGGGAGCGGATAACAGGCCTCCCGCCATACGAGCTTTACAAGCGGGGGCTCGTCAGGGGGTTCCAGATACCAAGGCTCTGGAAGGGCATGACCGTGGTCGAGAACGCCGCAACCGCCACGAGGGTTCTCTACGGTGAAAGCCCGGTCGACGCCCTCCTTAGAAGGAGGAGGTGGATACGCTGGGAGTCGAACCTGACCAAGAGCCTCCATAAGATGCTTAGGAAGCTCGACATACTTCATGTCGGCCTGAATAAGGCCGACTCCGTCAGCGGCGGCCAGATGAAGCTGACAGACATAAGCAGGGCCCTCTCAGGGGAGGCCAGGATACTTCTACTGGACGAGCCGACGGCTGGCGTCGCCCCAAGGCTCGCCAGGGACATCTTCGACCACCTACTGAGGCTGAACAAGGAGGGCCTAACGATATTTGTCATCGAGCACAGGCTTGAAGTGTTGTTCGACTATGTGGAGAGGGTTATAGTTATGCATGAGGGCCGGGTCCTCGTCGAGGGGACACCCGATGAGGTTGCAAAGGACCCCCGCGTCCTAGACGCGTACCTTGGGGGGTGATCGTCTGGTGCCGATACTTGATGTGAGAAACCTTTATGGGGGCTATGGGGACAGCGTCGTTGTCCAGGACGCGTCAATAAGGCTCGAGAAGGGCGAGATAGTTGCCCTGGTCGGGCCGAACGGAAGCGGAAAGTCCACCCTAATAAAGACGATCTACGGGGTTGCAAGGCTCTTCGGTGGAAGGGTGATCTTTGAGGGCCGGGATGTCACCAGGCTCCCGCCCGAGGTCAAGACCAGGCTCGGGATGAGCTACGTCCCGCAGACAAACAACATTTTCCCAGACCTAACAGTGCAGGAGAACCTGGAGATGGGGGCCTACCTCATAGACGACCAGGACAAGATAAGGGAGAAGATGGAGCTCGTCTTCTCGATTTTCCCCGTCCTAAAGGCGATGAGACACAGGCTGGCGGGAGCCCTCAGCGGGGGGCAGAGACAGATGCTGGCCGTCGCCAGGGCGCTGATGACTGAGCCGAAGGT
Organism: Candidatus Geoarchaeota archaeon; assembly: GCA_015520395.1. GTDB lineage: Archaea > Thermoproteota > Thermoprotei > Gearchaeales > WAQG01 > WAQG01. Next base: position 235 of record WAQG01000190.1, on the reverse strand, counting down.
GATGTTCCTGGACGAGCCGACAGCCGGGCTAGCCCCAAAGATAGCAAACGAGCTCCTCAGAACCCTCCTCAAGATCAGGGAGGAGACCAACGTCCCCATGCTCCTGGTGGAGCAGCATGCAAGAAGGGCCCTGCAGCTGGCCGACAGGGGATACGTCCTCGTCTCAGGCCGGATAGTAGTTGAGGGGAAGGGCGAGGAGATCCTCTCGAGAAAGGATCTGCAGGAGCTCTTCCTC
>WAQG01000189.1 GCA_015520395.1 Candidatus Geoarchaeota archaeon | reverse complement strand
TCCTCAAAACATCCTCAAATCTCCTCATCCCAGGGCTCCCCGGAAGCGGGTCAAGGTGAATAACGCCTATCACAGGCTTCTCAACGCCGAAGATCTCCACAAGCCTCATAGCTCAAACCAGGTATGTAACGTAAAACCCAATATATTTTATCACAGAAAAAGTACCTGGGCCCAATGACGAATAACGCACACTCCGACCGGTGACGAGCCACGCAGCGGCCGAGGGCCTGCAAAAACGGCAGGTAGATCCCCTTAACATTCACGATGCAAAACTATGATACCATGCGCTTCTCGGCAATGCCACCTTAGAATAGGAGGCTCCACAGAACCCTCAATTTAGCGCCCTACAGAGAAGCTAAATGACCATCTCCGCGTGGGTTAAGTAGATTTATTTGTGTATTGATCCCAATATCTTCATAGTTATGTCTAGTGTCTTCGACGTGTTTGTGTTGGCTGGAACCCCCGACATCTCTGATGCTATGGGTAGAGCTCCTGGGATTAAGGGTGTTCGCCCCATTGTTCCTGGGGTGAAGATGGTTGGGCGGGCCTTCACGGTTAGGACTGTTTCGGGTGATTGGGCTAAGCCAGTTGAGGCCATCGAGAAGGCGGAGCCCGGCATGGTGATTGTCATAGATGCTCAGGGGGGTGGTAGGGCTGTCTGGGGTGAGCTCGCCTCTAAAGCCGCTTATAGAAGGGGGATTGCAGGGGTCGTCGTCTATGGGAATGTTAGGGATGTTGATGGTATAAGGAAGCTTGGCTTTCCCGTCTTTGCCCTAGGAGTCGTGCCCGAGGCCGGGGATCCACGGGGAATAGGCGAGCTGAAGGTTGAACTTGAGCTTGGCGGAGTTAGGGTTAGGCCTGGTGACTGGATCGTGGGCGATGATAACGGAGTCGTAGTTATTCCGGCTGAGAGGGCCGAGGAGGTTGCGGAGAGGGTTAAGGCGATCCTGAAGTTTGAGAAAGAACTTGAAAGGCTTATAGATGAGGGTAAGAGCCTTCCAGAGGCGTTGGGGATCTTGGGCTATGAGCTTGGGTAAACCCATAGTTCTGAAGGTCGATCCGGACAGGCCTCTCCCCCGCGTCGTTAGCTTAGTTGCCTCTCTGCTTGGCAGGGGCGAGCTTATAATATATCCAACAGAGACGGTGTATGGCCTCGGCTGCGATCCCTACAATCCAGATGCCGTCGAGAAGGTGTATATGGTTAAGAAAAGAGGACGGAAACCACTTCCCCTTATAGCAGATAGCTTAGAGACTGTTGTCAGCGTGGCTGAATTACCCCCGCTTGGGGAGAGGCTTGCAAGGATATTTTGGCCAGGCCCACTAACGTTAATCCTGCCGTTAAAGGATCAGCGCCTGAAACACGTAACTGCTGGGCTGGATAAGGTTGGCTTGAGGGTTTCGAGCCTTAGGTTGGCCCGGAGCCTCGCAGAGAGGATAGGCGGCCTTATTGTCGCGACCAGCGCTAATCTTTCGGGAGGTCCAAACCCGCTAAGTGTTGAGGATGCTATATCCCAGGTCGGCTACGGCGTTAGGCTGGCTCTCGATGGTGGGCCCGCCAGGAGTACGGTTCCCTCGACAGTCGTGGATCTCTCTGGTGATGAGCCGAGGGTTTTAAGGTGGGGTGCTGTGGGACCGGAGGTTCTGAATAGGTTTTTGAGGCGGTAAACTCGATTGTTTGCTTAGGTGGGTTTCTGTGTTTTTGATTGAGTGGGATCCGCGTAGGCTTAGGCTGTTTGAGACCGGTCTTAGACCAACTAAGATTGTGGGGATAGGCCTTAACTATATGAGCCATGTCAGGGAGGTTGGACTCAAGCCGCCTAAAGAGCCCGTAGTCTTCCTCAAGCCCCCATCCTCACTTATTGGAAGTGGAGGAGACATACTCATACCCAGTTGGGTCGGCACTGTTCATTATGAAGTTGAGATGGCTGTGGTGATCGGCTGGAGGGCGAAGTCGGTGGATAGGGAGGAGGCCTTGGACCACGTCTATGGATACGGTGTAATGCTTGATGTAACCGCCAGGGATCTTCAAAAGAGGCTTGTGAAGGGCGGCATGTCTTGGGCCTTGAGCAAAGGCATGGATACATTTGCACCAATCTCACCAATAGTCAGGAGGGAATACGTTAGGGACCCCCATGACCTTGAACTCAAGCTTTGGGTCAACGGCGAGCTTAAGCAGCGTGGCTATACTGGAGACATGATCTTTAAGATTCCTGAGCTAATAGAGTACATCTCCAAGTTCATGACCCTTGAGCCCGGCGATGTGATAGCTACTGGAACGCCCAGCGGGGTCGGCCCCCTCAAGCCAGGCGACATCGTAAGGGCCAGGCTCGCCGATCTCGTTGAGCTTCAGGTGGGGGTAAAAAGCATTTCACATTAATTTATTTAATGTGAAATAGCGACTTTATTATTGTGATATGAGTTACAAGAAGGTTTTTGATGCGATATATAAGGGGAAGGTGGAGTGGGTCGAGCTTCACTTTACTACAATCCACAATATGCTCCGCGGGATCGTAATGCCCGTTGAAGAACTGGATGTCATGCTTTTTGAAAAGGGTGTCGCTAAGCTTGACACTGGGATGTTCGAAGAATATGGGGTCTTTGGCCTTAAAGAGTTGCTTCTTCGCCCAATACCCGAAACTTTCGCGTTACTGCCCTGGCGTAGACAGCGTTCATCAAGGCTTATATGCAAGCTTCTCAGTAGCGATAGGAGGTTTGAGGGTGACCCAAGATACGCCCTTGAAATGGTTGAGAGACGATTCATAGCCAATGGGTATAATGCCAAGGTTAGCCTTGAGCCAGAAGTAATATTCCTTAGATCATACTACGAACACCTAGGCACGGAGCAGGGCTTCCACTTTAGTCTGGATAACTGGGTACTAGAGCATATTGAGGAGATAGCTCCCCTCTTAGAGAGATACTTTTCTTTAAGGGTTGAGTCGTTTAAGATCTGGGCGTATGGGGGCCTAGCAAACGTGAAGATAAACTTAAGGCATATGGGGATCGTCGACTCGGCAGACGGCTACCAGACCTTCAAGTACGTTGTGAGGTCTGTCTCCGAGTTGAAGGGCCACACAGCTATCTTTACATCTCGTTACAAGGATATCTTGCCTAGGCTGATGATCTCTATAAGCGTCTGGGACTCAGGAGGCTTGAAGAACCTCTTCTACGATCCCGACGACACGTATGCCGAGCTAAGCCAGATAGGGAGATACTTCATCGGTGGACTCCTGGACCACATTGGGGCTGTCTCAGCCTTCACGCTCTCAACACCAAACAGCTATATAGGCCTGACATCCCGATATGGGACATGGGGTACACACAGCCGCAGCCACTCGGTTAGAGTCTCCCTCTACCCGATGGGCATGCATAAGTATAAGAGGATTGAGTTCTCCCTCGCAGACCCCTCAATAAATCCTTACCTGGCAATAGGAGCCGTGCTTTCTGCAGGCCTGGATGGAATAATAAGGAAGATCGATCCAGGAGATCCATGCACATCAGACCCCTCCAAACTCACACCCTCCGAGGCCAGCAGGCTAGGGCTAAAGAAAATATCCAGATCCATTAAAG
>WAQG01000188.1 GCA_015520395.1 Candidatus Geoarchaeota archaeon | reverse complement strand
CTTACAGGGGCGGCCTGGTCTTTGAGCCTAGGCCGGGTCTCCACGAGAATGTGGTTGTGCTCGACTTTGCGTCGATGTACCCGCATATAATCGTTAAGTACAATGTCTCGCCCGACACGCTGGTTGAGGATGAGTGTGGCGAGGATGAGTGTTTCAAGGCGCCCAGGGTTCATCACAAGTTTAGGAAGAGGCCTGATGGGCTTTACAAGCTTGCGGTTAAGAGGCTCCTGGAGGAGAGGAAGAGGCTCAAGGAGCTTATTAAGTCGATACCAAGGGATTCGCCCGTGAGGAGGGCGCTGTCCGCCCAGGAGAAGGCGATAAAGATAGTTGCGAACGCCATGTATGGCTACCTTGGGTGGACGGCCTCAAGGTGGTATAAGAGGGAGATCGCCGAGTCGATAACGGCCTGGGGGAGGGACACGATACTTAGGTCGGCGAGGATGGCTGAGGAGCTCGGTTTGACCCTGATCTACGGCGACACAGATTCCCTATTCGTCAAGTACGAGCCTGGTCTGGTGGAGGCGCTCATCGAGAGGATAGAGAGGGAGCTTGGGATGGATATAAAGGTGGATGAGGAGTATGTCAGGGTGCTTTTCACCGAGGCGAAGAAGAGGTATGCCGGGCTGACGAGGGATGGTAGGATCGACGTTGTGGGCCTTGAGGCTGTTAGGGGTGACTGGTGCAGGTATGCGAAGAGGGCTCAGGAGGCCGTCTTGGATGCCCTGCTTAGGAGCGGCGACAAGAAGAAGGCTCTGGAGGTTGCCCGCGACATAGTCAGGAGGTTCAGGGCTGGGAAATACACCGTTGAGGATCTCGTGATATGGAAGAGCGTCGACAAGCCCCTCAAGGAGTATAAGGCGAGAACACCCCACGTCGCCGTCGCCAGACGGCTTGTCGAGAAGGGCTGGAAGATTAGGGTTGGCGACAGGATAGGCTACGTGGTGCTTAAGGGCTACGGCCCCCTCTACGAGAGGGTCGAGTACTATAAGTGGGTTCGCAAGGATCAGGTGGACAAGGAGTACTACCTGAGGAAGCAGATAGTCCCAGCCATGGTTAGGGTCCTCTCGCCGCTCGGGATCTCCGACGTCGAGATACTTGCCGGGGGAGGCGTTGGGCTGGAAAGGTGGTTTTAGCCGAGATGCTTTTTACCGATGACAGACATTATTATTAGTGGTATGCCTGCCAACCTTCCAGCGGAGGCTAGGGCCAAGTGGATAAAGTATCTTGAGGCGCGGACAAAGGAGGAGAAGCTGGCGGCGCTACAAGAGTACCTATCGGCCATACCGAAGCACAAGGGTACGGAAAACCTGGTTAAGCAGGTTAGGAGAAAGATAGCTAAGCTTAAAGCCGAGATAGAGGAGGAGAGGACCCGGAGGAGGCGGGGCCGCGGCGCCCCCGGGGTGGCGGTTGAGAAGGAGGGTGACGTCCAGCTGGTCCTGGTAGGCTTCACCAACTCGGGGAGAAGCTCAATACTATCGATGCTCACCAGGGCTAGAGTTAGGGTTGATCCTAGGCCCGTCGCAACATCAATCCCCGTGCCCGGGATGATGGACTATGGCGGCGTTCTTATACAGCTTGTTGAGGCGCCGCCGCTCATCGAGGGGGCCGACCGCTGGAATTCCAAGATATTCCTCCTAGTCAGAAACGCCGATGGCGTTCTGGTGGTTCTGGACGCCTCAGCAGACCCGGCCAGCCAGTTTGTAAGGATTAAGAGGATGTTGGAGGGGGCGGGAATTCTGCTGGGTAGGCCGAAATTTAAGGTTGAGGTTAAGAGGGGCCCCTACCCCCAGCCCCAGGTTATAATCAACGGCACCCTTCTAGACGGGACGCCCGACGATGTGAGGAGGATGCTCATCGATTATGGCTTCAGTAACGTGAGGATTGTTGTAAGCGGGGTGGCGAGGCTTGAGGATGTGGAGAGGAGCGTTACGGGCTACTATATCTATAAGCCAGCCATAGTCCTGCTCAACAAGGCCGAACATCTAGGAAAGGATACCCTCAAGGCCGTTAGGGAGGTTGTAGGCGGGCTCCCGCTGCTTCCAGTCTCGGCTGCTAGGAGGAGGGGCTTCGAGGAGCTCGGCAGCCTGATACTCAGGGAGCTCGAATTGATAAGGGTGTACACTAAGGAGCCCGGTGAGCCGAACCCCTCGAAAAGACCCCTTGTCCTCAGGAGGGGCGCCACAGTTATGGATGTTGCAGAGAGGATACATAGGATGTTTGTTAAGAGGTTTAGATACGCTAGGGTTTGGGGCAGGAGTGTGAAGTTCCAGGGCTCGAAGGTAGGGCTAGACCATGTACTTGAGGATGGCGATATAGTTGAGATAAGGACGCGTTAGGTTCCCATCTCCCAGCTCGCCATATACTTCCTCTGCTTCTCGGTGAGCTTCTCAAGCTTAACTCCCAGGGCCTCCAGCTTCAGCTTGGCGACAAGCTTGTCTATGTGGTCGGGCACCTCGTAGACCTTCGCCTTCAGATCCTTCCCCCTCTCAACAAGGTATCTCACCGACAGGGCCTGTAGGGAGAATGACATGTCCATAACCTCACTTGGATGCCCCTCAGCCGCCGCGAGGTTCACCAGCCTCCCCTCGGCCAGCAGGTATAGCTTCCGCCCATCCTTAAGGACGTAGGCCTTGAGATTGGGCCTGATCTCATAGGAATTCACAGCCATGCTCTCAAGATCCCCTATAGATATCTCTACATTGAAGTGCCCCGTATTTGCAAGTATGGCTCCATCCCTCATCACCTCGAAGTGTTCTCCCCTGATCACGTCGATGTTGCCAGTTGCGGTTATGAATATATCCCCCTTCCTCGCCGCCTCCATCATGTCCGTAACCTCGTAACCATCCATGTAGGCCTCCAGCGCCCTTATCGGGTCGGGCTCTACTATGATGACCCTGGCGCCAAGCCCCCTAGCCCTCATTGCAACACCCCTGCCAACCCAACCGTAGCCGGCGACCACTACAGTCTTCCCGGCTATCAGTATGTTTGTTGCCCTAATTATTCCGTCGAGGGTGCTCTGCCCCGTGCCATACCTGTTGTCAAAGAGGAACTTAGTCCTAGCATTATTCACGGCTATCACGGGGTACCGCAGCATCCCGCTCCTTTCAAGGGCCTTTATCCTATTAACCCCGGTCGTGGTTTCCTCAGTGCCACCTATAACGCCCTCCAACTGCCTCTTGTGCACCTCCACCGTCAAATCGCCACCGTCATCCATAGTTATGTGGGGCTCTATCCTCATCACCTCTCTGATAGCCCAGTAGTACTCCTCGGTTGTCTCACCCCTCCACGCGTAAACCCTTATCCCCTCCTCAGCCAGCCTGGCCGCCACCTCGTCCTGGGTTGAAAGGGGGTTGGATGCAGCCAAAGCTATCTCAGCCCCACCTGTCTTCAAAACCCTCATAAGGTATCCCGTCTCCTTGGTTACATGGAGGCATGCGGCTATCCGAACACCCTCGAGGGGCTTCTCATCCTTAAACTGGCTCTCAAGTATCCTTAGGACGGGCATGTGGGCCTTGGCCCACTCTATCTGCAGAAGCCCCTTAGGCGCAAGCCCTATATCCTTAACCTTATAGCTCAAACCCATCCACCAAGGAAATGGATCATTGCCCGAATTTTAACTTTGCCCGATCGACGTAGGGGCATATATCCCTGAGGATGCATTCCCCACAGAGTGGCTGGCGGGCTCGGCAGAACCTCCTCCCAAGCCTTATCATCCCTATGTGGCCTAGAAGGTAGTTTTCTGGGCTGCGTGGAAAGAACTCCTCTAGCGCCCTCCTAACCTCCTCGTAGCCCGCATTCCTCCTAACCAGGCCCCACCTGTGCCGAGAGATCCTGAATATGTGGGTGTCCACCGGGAAGACGGGCCTGCCGCCCGAAAATAGGAGGAGTATATCGGCAGTCTTAAGCCCCACGCCTGGAAGCTCGAGCAGGATTCTCCTTGCCTGCGGGGTGGGCAGCTTAAGTATTTGGTTCAGGTCGCCGCCGAACCTCTCAATCAATAACTTGGCAACCATCTTAAGTCTTCGGGCCCTTTGGCGCCAGAGCCCCGCAACCCTTATCGAATCCTGGATAGCCCTTAGATCAGCCCTGGCCAGAGCCTCAAGGCTTAGAAGGCCGCGTCTTTCAAGGTTGTTGACCGCCCTCATCATGTTCTCCCTCGATGTGTTCTGGGAGAGAATCGTCGCAATAAGGGTCCTTACAGGATCTAGGCTCCCAGGCTTGAACTCCGGCTCCCCCAGCAGCCTCAACCTCCTTAGGACGTTCCTTCCATTGAAGTCGTCCGTCCCTACCACAGGGTTTATCATGGGATTGGCCCTATTCTTTCTTCGGTGCCCGAATTGCGCTGCATAACGCTTGAAGATATGACGATCGCCGATGTGCACTCCG
>WAQG01000187.1 GCA_015520395.1 Candidatus Geoarchaeota archaeon | reverse complement strand
ATATAGGCGGGATGTCTCAGCCGTCAGGAGATCCGATGCCCTGATAGCCGAGGTTTCCCATCCGAGCACCGGGGTGGGGATGGAGGTTATGCTTGCCATACTGTCCGGGAAGCCCGTCCTCTGCCTGTATAGGAGGGGGTCAAGGGTTTCACGCATGATCCTCGGTGCTCCCGTAAGGGTCGTCGAGTACGGCTCCCCTAAGGAGCTTAGGTCGGCGGTGCTCTCCTGGCTGGAGGAGCTTAGCCGTGAATAGAAAAATGGTCGTCTTCGACCTAGACAGAACGATATGGGATCATGAGGACATCTCGGCTACCACGCCGCCCTACAGGGCTCTAGACGCCAGTAGGATAGCTGATAGCGGGGGCACCATAGTTACATTAAGGAGTGGTGTTAGGGAGCTTTTGGGGTGGCTCCTGGAGAGGGGCGCCCTGCTTGCCGTTGTTAGCTGGAATGTAGAGTGGATTGCTGTTGAGGCCCTGAAAAGCTTCGGGATCCACAGCTACTTCTCCTTTCTTATTATTGAGTTTCACCCACGTAAGGATAGGATGTTTGAGAAGCTGTTTAGGGCCTCGGGCCTAGGGCCCAAGAATGCCATCTACATCGATGACGACGAAGGGATGGTCAGGCTGGTGAAGAAGCGATATCCCGAGATCCACACGATACTCTACCTCAGGGATGCCAGAAGTATGGGTGAGCTGAGGAGACTTCTCGAAAGCCTCCTTTAGAATTATATACCCTGCACCCTTAGCTATCTCGATGATAAGGGCTGTCCTCTTCGACTATTGGAACACGCTGTTTATACTGGGCGTGGAGCCAGGGGTCTACCGGTTCAGGAGGGCTGAGGCTCTCGCCCGGGCCCTTAGAAAGCTGGGGTTTAAGGTTGAGCCAATGAGGGTTCTCGAGGTTTGCACGGAGGTTAGAGCCGAGTGTAGCGAGATCAGGCGAAAGACCCTCAGGGAGTGTCCGGCTGAGACCGAGGTTGAGATGGTGTGTGAGAGGCTGGGTGTCGACGCGCCCCTGGACTACGGCCTGCTGGTTGAGGCCTACATGGAACCCTTCCTAAACTATCTTCGTCCAAGGCCGGGCGTTAGAGAGGCGCTCAGCCTTATCAGGAGGGCGGGCTTGAAGATGGGTATAGTGTCGAACAGCCTTAGCGGCGCCTATTCGAGGCGTCTATTAAGGCGGTATGGCCTCGAGGGGTTTTTTGACTGTATGGTGTTCTCTAACGAGGTCGGCTATGTGAAACCCCATCCGGAGATCTTTAGGAGGGCCCTCGCCAAGCTGAATGTAGGGGCTGGAGAGGCGGTTATGGTGGGGGATGAGGTTGAGACGGATATAAGGGGCGCCAAGGCGCTCGGGATGACCACGATACTTATAGGTGGAGAGGGGGAGGAGGCCGACTTCAAAGTTGACAGCATCCTGGAGGCGGCTAGGATCGTCCTCGAGCTTTCGGGCGCCTCGCACGGAGAAACTTAGCGGCTCTATACCCGATGTAGAGCTCGGCCGCAGCCCCTGCGGCGCCGAGGGCGAGTATCAGGTCTGTGAGCAGGGGGTTTGGCGGGCTGAGGTCCACATTCTCCACGGCATCCCCATCTACCTCGAGAATGTAGCTGAAGGAGTTCTCGCCCACCAGTACTCTGAGAAGGTATCTTCCCTTTGGGAGGCTTAGGTGGATTGTCGAGTTCGTGATCTCCGTCCCCCCAATATACGATCTTCTGCCATCTTTGAGCCTGTAGACGGATGCGGTGCCTCCCGGCACAGGCTTCTCCATCCTGTACACCCTTATGTCCACAGTGTAAAGCTCCGTCACGACCTCAACTTCGGATCCCGGGGAAACTTCGACCTGAGCTGGTTCAATATCCTCAGGGCCGAGCTCCACCCCGTTTACAACGAATCTCAGCGAAAGCCTCATAGTCCCGTTTAAGGCAACGTAGGTCGTCCCATTCATCACGATCGACGGCACCTTAGGATCCAGCCTGATCTCGTAATCCTCAACGTACTTTCCAGTCCTGGAGTTGAGGAGCCTTATCTTGGCAAGCCCCAGCGTCCTTACGGGGCCAGGGTAAACGAGCTGCCTCCCCCTAAACCTCAGGATGGCCACAGGGGCGTAGCCTCCGGTTGGGCCGATGGGCATGGAGGTGACGTATGCGTGGGTGTCGACCTCCTCCGGCAGGTCGACCAGCGAGTCCGGGGGTATAAGCCGCCAAACCCCACCAACCCTCACTATGGGGATTGTCAGGAATTCCTTGCCCAGTATCTGTAGGTAGATAGGCCCGCTCCTGATGTCCGGCAGCCTCACAACTAGGAGGTCGCCCAGCTTCCTTGCCTCAACCTTCAACCTGTGCCTTAAGAGGACTATTTTCTCATAAGCCTGGCCGAGGGTTGAGACGAAGACGGGAACCTCAACGTAGAGCCTAAGCCCCAACCCCGACAGCGCTCCTCCATCCCCCCTTATCAGCAGCGTCCCCTTCTCAATGGTGACCAGCGCCTTTTCCTCGTGGAAAACGTACTTAAACTTGGGGGCTGTGGGCATCAGCCCTAAAACTCCCCCATCGCTCCATCTGAACCCGCTTATGGTTCCAGCGACGGTCAGCTGTGGCCCACTCTTAGAGGCCGTTAGCAGCACGTCCGTTATCCTGATCTCCGGCCTCAGCCTGACCTGGGTGTAGAGGAGGTATCCCTGGATAAACACGAAGACGGTCTCCTCAAAGTCGGAGGCTGCGACCTCCAGGTACCAGAGACCCTCGGGCTCATCGGCCCCAAACCTGTAAAGCTCGATCGGCTTTGAGACGTTGTGAAAAACCTTTTTAACAACTATCTCTTGATAGGGGTTCCGCAGGACAACCGAGCACCTAGCAACCATCAACGGCCTCCCAGGCTCGATAAGGACAACTCCGGGGATCGATGCCAGGGCCATTGGGTCTAGGTAAATATAGAGGGTGTCGTTTGGCATGTAGACGGGGTAGCCGAACATCTCGCTAAAAGTCTCGTAGCTGTAGAGCTCCTCAGGGGAGTAGCCCACGTAGAGTGGCCCCCTAAGCTCCCCAACCTCCTGGGCCGATGAGGGCGTAACCCATAGTGCTAGCAGGGACGTGATGATGAACAGGATTAAGGCCTGCCTAACCCCCAACCTCAACGACGGACACCCCTTCCTAGAAGGGCAGCAAACAGTGCTAGGAGCGCCCAGGGAAGGTATCCTGAGAGGGCGTCGGCCGAGATCAGGAAAATGGAGACCTGCTTGACTACATATATCAAAAGTAGGCCCACCGCAACGCTCTTTAAAAACAATACGGCTTTCTCCTCATCCAGCGGACTTCCACCCTCCGCCGCAATGAGGAGATATGCTCCAGCAGCGTAACATGCCCCAACCCACGGTTCAAGGGACAGGCGTGTTGAGATGGAGGACATGTAGTTGAGGGTTGCCCGCCCAAAGGGCTTTAACCCCTCAATCCCCGTAAGCATCCAGCCAGCCATCAGGTTAAGATAAATTATGGCCAAAGCGTATCGACCACCCAACTCGGGCAACGGGTCTCCGAATTTTGGGTAGAGTTGGGGTGGGAGGGATGTAGCAAAGGCTATTGTCAGTACCATGAGGTGCACCTCCACGCTCTTCAATAGAGCCTTCAACGCTTCCCCCTCCCTCACGTCGACCAGTTGAGATAGCGCCAGTCTGGCTGGAAACATGGTTATCAGTATTGCCGCGGCTGAGAAGACCTTGCTTAGGAATGCGCCGTAGCTTCCAACCCCAAACACCATCTGGATGATTGGTATGATCATGGAGGCTATTAGCAGGATGGTAATGCCATGGTCGATCAGACCCTCAATTACTCTTAGGAACCCCCACCGGCTGGAGAGTATCTTGACAAGCGGAGGGGCTAATAGTAATATGGGGACGCCAGCCAGGATCGGGTCACGTAACGAGAGCAGGAAAACGATGCCAGTAAGCCTCAGGTATCCTGAACTTCCCATCACGAAGAGGTAGGGGGCCGCTATAAGCAGGGATGCAAGCACCAGAGTCCTCCTCAACCAGCCCTCACCATCCTATACCTCCTCACAATCTCCACGGGGCTCACGTCAGGGCCTATGGTTGTGATGATAACGCCACCCTTAAGCTCCGCCCTTTTAGGGTAGGCCCTGTGGAAGCGGTCGGCAAGATATGAGTAAGCCGCCTGGGCGGCCTGATCCTCGCCCCTAGGCCTCAGAAACGCCATGGTGTTCAGCAGGAAGAGGACGGCCGGAATCCTCCTCTTGACCAGCCATACCCTGATAGCGTCGAGGTCTTCGGCCGCCTCGAGGTCTGAGATAAGGTAAACCCTATCCTCCCTCCTGACGAGGTGGGCGAGAAGCTCGATGAGCCTGCCTGAACCTCCATCCCCCACCTCGACCTCAGATAGGAAGTTGAGGAGCCTGGAGACTGTATGCCTATCCCAGCCCTTTAACCTAGCCGCCTTCCCGGACGGGTAGGTCGTTACCACTACATCCTCACCGTTTATGAGTGCGGCGACCGAAAGCGTTAGAGCCACATCGATCGCCACATCCAACTTACGCCTTGGAAAGCCCATGTCCATTCTGCCGCTATTATCTATAATGATCACGTTTGTCACCCTCCCTTTAACCCTCCTCTCCTTCACCAGGAGCCTGTGTTCCGGATCCTTCGCAACGAGCCTCCAGGCTATCGACTTGGAATCGTCGCCGCTCTGGTACTCCCTAATGTAGCTGTACTCAAGACCCCTGGTGTATATCGATGTTGGTCTATCCTCTTCGCCCCGCCCCACAACGCCCGGCCAGGGTCCATATATCCTCAGGAGCCTAAGCCTAGGCCTTATCCGCAGCCTAGACTCATGCTCGAGAAACAACGTTCCCCTGAATATGCCAAGCAAATCCCGAATCTCTAAACGCACCCCCCTGAAGACAGCCGCCCCGGCCCCCCGGGCCCTGACAGTGTACCTAAG
>WAQG01000186.1 GCA_015520395.1 Candidatus Geoarchaeota archaeon | reverse complement strand
CTTCAGAGACGCCATATCAACCCCATAAAAACATAATACAGAGAGCTATTTAAGTATCAAGGAAACACCACCGCCGCCAATCACGCCCAGAGGACAATCCAGGCAGTCAAGCAAGATCCCACAAACATCACTCATATAATCGCCAAAGGTAAAGCTCGCAATAAATCCTAAAACATCGAACCAGCAATATTATATTCCACACCTATGATATTATAGTCAAAAAGTTAGAGTTATATGCGGGATCCATTGCTTTTATTTTTGAGATGGTGAATATAGGTAATTTAGCCGTATTCGGCGTTGGATCGGGGTTTAGAGCCACATTTGTCGCTATCAGGTTAACCAGGCTAATTGCCAGTATTCCAAGCCCTTTTACCGAGAATAAGACTAAGGTCTTGTATAAGCGTGGAGACGAGCGTTATACAGGTTACTATTGTTGTTATGGAGGTACAGGGAACTTCACTAACGGGATTTACACAGCCTCGATTCATGAATCCCTTACATGGGGAGGGGGCCGGCCTTGAGGGGGCGCGTCCTGGCAGCCATAATCGTTGTGTTGGTCGGGCTGTCAGCCCTCTACCTCGGCGGGCTTATGGGCGTTACCCTTACAACCCCCCAGACAACGAGGAGCAGTTGGGAGGCAAGCTACACAACCACACCCTACGAGACGGTCACCTCCACACAGCCCATATACACCACGCATACAACGTACACCACATATACAACGACCCAACCCACCGTAACGCCCACAACAACCCCGCCCACCGCCACAACAGCCAGCTCCACCGAAGCAAGCCTAACACACACGCCAACCACCACCTTCACCACCAACTTTACACCCCCGTGGTTCGGCCCGGCCCCCCTCTACGACATCATAAAGCCGATCACCTATGAGGAATACCTGGAGCTTCTAAGTAACAAGGGCAAAACCGTCTATCTCCCAACATACCTACCCGACGACCTGAGGCCGGTTGCAGTCTGGGTTGAAGGGGACTATGCCTTAATAGCGTATGCCGAGGAGCCCGTAGAAAACTATGGATACGCCCCCATGGGCATCGAGCTCATGCCAACAGCAATGAGCTATTCGGAGATGCGGGCATGGTGTGAGTACCTAGCCTATAACCGGCCAAACGTAACTTTGGTTACCGGCGATGACATGGTCTTCGCCATACTGGCTTGGCGTGGGGGAGGGACGCCCGAATATATAAGCAGATATGGACCCTACATGCACATAGCCGTGGGCTGGAAGTCCGGCCTCTACTATATAATAGGTGTAGCCCCAAGCTACGCCACGCCTGAAGACCTAGAGAAAATAATACGAAGCCTAGCTCCCGTCCCCTAATAACCCCCTAAAGCTGATGCAAATCTGGAGGTTAAATAACTATCTTGGGTAGGCTGGATGCTAAGGTGCGGGCACGGGGACCCAGGAACTTAACATACCGCATGGTTGTTCTGTTTCCAGAACTGTTGAGTATAGCCTTGTTGAATGGTGCTGGCTTCTGTTTGGCCTTTAGGGTTTGAATGTTCTTCGGCTGGAGCTTTTATAGGGTTTCTATTCTCTCCTGGTAAGCATGTCTATAATAGTATTCTTCGGCTGTGTCTCTGACTGCCTCCAGCCCTCTGTATATGAGGGCTAGGGCTATGAGGAATAGTATGAAGGAGACCACCGAAAGGGCATTTAATAGCTTTGAGAGGAACTCAAAGATCAGGTAGGCGTATCCAATCTTTGCACCCAGCTCCAGCTTTTCAACCTCGGCCACCTCTCCCAGCCTCCTTAGGGCTGAGTAGTACACCGCCATTATAAGGAGTGTAACCATGGCTAGGGGGATGCTAACAACCATCACTCCGGACAGCTCAACCATCTCAACACCCCCATCAATCTTGATCTTTATCGAGGAGAGGAGTGGTATGGAGACCACGGAGATGATTATTGCCCCCACTATCACGGCTAGTGAGAGCTTCTTCATCAGACAGAAGATATCCTCAACCCCTCCAAAACCTTCGCAGAGACGTGCGAACCCCACGTAATTATAGTAGTAGAAGATGGAGTAGACGGCTGAGCTGATCAGTACTACTGGTGCAAGGAACGAGAGGCTGACCTCGCCGTATTTCAGTGCTAGATACACCCCATGGGAAACCGCGCCCAATGTTGCAATTACTATCATGATTAGCCCGATGAAATCGACTATTAGACCTATTCTCAGAGACTCAGCCCCCTCCATAATTAACTCATAATCGTATCCCGAACCCTCATACCACATGCCAGTAATGACTAAGATTAGACAAATTTAAACATACTTTAACCTGACATAACCCATTAATGACAGCCCAATAGGCGGCTTGCACGAGCCCCTCCCTAGGGAAGCGGAGCTGAACTTAACTTTCACAGAGGGTGGAAAGGTTTATTACTG
Source organism: Candidatus Geoarchaeota archaeon (assembly GCA_015520395.1). Classification (GTDB taxonomy): domain Archaea; phylum Thermoproteota; class Thermoprotei; order Gearchaeales; family WAQG01; genus WAQG01. The sequence continues at coordinate 7,310 of WAQG01000186.1, read as the reverse complement.
GGTAGCCCACCGTCTTTCACACCCCGCAGAACCAGAGGCGCCTAGCGTCTTGAGGTTAGTAGAAGGCACGCTTCGAAGGACTCTTCGGGAGAGATGATCGTTAAGGATGGTTGACTGGAGACTCAACCCGGAGCTGAAACATTAGATTATGGCTTTCTATATTGGGTTGTGTCTCTTTGTGGGGTGCTGTCAAATTAAGCTGATTAGGGGGTTCGCTCCCTCCAACCCCTAGAAGTTAGGGCGCGTTAACTTGACAGCACCCTTTGTGGCCCGGGAAAGTTTATATACCTTCCTCGGGGCCCGGCTGGGTGATGGGAGCTGTGCTCCAAGCCCCGCCCCCTTTGGCCTAGCCTTCCCACATCCCGGGCGAAGCTTATTAAAGTTAGGACACCCTCCATTATAGGCCTCCGACACCGCAAAAATCATCTTGCCCCAGGGATTTAGTTACTTTTGACAGGCAGCTGTTACGAAGGTGCTACAAGTCCAACTGTTGATAGGAAGATGTATATCAGGTAAATGCCCACGGCTATGAGGACAGGCCCGCTCACCCTATGTATCTTAGCCGCCAGCCCAATGAATCTCGTCAATATGGCTCGTTTGGCGGCTGCCACAAGTATAGTTGTTATCGCCAGGGGGAATGCCATCCCTGAGACATAGGTTAGGAAGATCACAGCCGTCTGCAATAAGCCCCCAGAGACCAGGGAGTACAGGATCATTGAAAGTAGTATTGGAAAGGAGCAGGAGGCGGTCACCATGCCGTAAAGGGAACCGTAGGCCAGGGCTCCCAGGAAGCCCCTCTTCCTAGGAGCTGTCAAGCTGGGCATTGGGGGGGGCTATGGGCAAGTCTAAAAGCATTGCAACCCCAACGATAATTATTACCAGACCAACCACGAGTTCTAGCGAGACCAGTATGGGGCCCGTCACGATGGCGCTCCTTAACAGCAGGGCCAATGCCCCAAAGATTAGGTAGACGGCTGCGAGGCCCGTGAAACACCCCAGCCCTGAAAGAGCCGCTCCTCGGCTACTCCTGCTCCCCATGTAATATGAAATATACCCGGGCAACATTGGGAAGCCGCAAGGCGAAAATATTGTAAAGACGCCTGCGGAAAACGCGAAGAGGGTGTCCTGGAGCTGCAAGACGCCCCTACACCCCCAGCAGTTGTGAGACCTCCTCTGAGAGCGTCTCAGCGGGAACTAAGCCTAGATGGGAGAAGGCCACCCTCCCCTCGCCATCTATAATAAGCGTCTTCGGAACTATTAAGGCGTTAAACCTTTGGATCATATCCGAGCTACCCTTAACCCATATCCATGAGCCACCACCATAGTCTTTGGACATAGGCTCTAAGAGTTTTTCAGTGGCTTCTGGATCTACATCGACAATCACGATCACCAGCCTATCACGGTACTCCTTCCAAACCTCCTCATAGCTCTGGATCTGAACCTTACATGCACCACACCAAAGGGAGATAAAACCAATTATAACGACCTTACCACGAAAGCTGCTCAGCCTATAGCTCCTCCCGTGAATGTCTGAGAAGCTTAGGGTTAGCGGCTCGCCCTCACCAATTGTAGTGGGGTGGCTGAATAGAAATGATTGAAGAATAAAGCCTAATAGGACTGCCCCTGCAAGCACGCCCGCGACAAGCAAGTACTTAAGCTCCATGCCTCCCTCAACAGACGTTTAATATCCTTTAAAGGGCATAAAAGCTTAACCAAACACATCAGTTCGGCTAACCAAGAAAATTGATAGAGTTAATGGTTTATTTGGCGGGTTTTGCAACCCTTTCAAGGAATTTCCTGGCCTCGGCGGCTTCCTCGGAGGGCACTTCCTTATGGCAGAACCACCAGTCGAAGCACTCGTATGTCTTTACCCTCTCTTCAGCATCCTTCACCGTGGTAGCTGGTGGGACTATTACATGCTCCCCTATGATCTCGTTGTTCGGCCAGTTCGCCGGCATAGCCGCCCCGTACTTGTCGGCCACCTGAAGAGCCTTAAGCGCCCTGAGTATCTCATCTATATTCCTGCCGAGCTCGGGCGGGTAATATATGATGGCCCTTATAACGCCCTTAGGATCAACTATGAAGACAGCCCTGACCGTGTGGGTTGCGGAGACGGCGTGGAGGAGGCCTAGCTTCTCAGCCACAAAGCCCCTGGGATCGGCGATTATCGGGAACGGTATCTTCACACCTAGCTTCTCTTCTATCCACTCGACCCACTTTATATGGCTAAAGGTGCTGTCGATACTCAGGCCTATTAGCTCGGCGCCAAGCTTCTTAAAGTCCTCGTACCTCCTAGCAAAGGCGGCGAACTCGGTTGTGCAGACGGGGGTGAAGTCGGCTGGATGACTGAAGAGGACGAACCACTTCCCCTCAAAGTGCTTCGGGAGGTTTATTGTTCCATGGTTCGTAAAGACTGCCATTGTTGGAAATCTTTCGCCTATTAATGGTATCTGACCAGGCATCACAAATCACCCATCCTATACAAAATGGTCTTACATTTAAACCTTTCTGTTCAGACATCAAAACAATATATAATAAACTGAAACTAATTGATTCGAGAATATAACTAAAGACCCTAATCCTCCAAACACGAGTTTAGACACTTATCTAGAAATGCTCTAACATAGATATTAGATGGCTATGCTCGGCACACTCCCCCGGGAGGGCCCAGGGGCTTCTTATGGCCGTCTAGGTCTTCTTAGTTGTAGCCTCAAATATTATTATTCCAGGCTCAACCTGCTGCTTCACTATCTTCCAGCCGTAAGCCTCTATGATCCCTTCTATGAACTTTAACGTGCATAGGGTGCTTTCAATGACCCTTCCGGCGCCTATTATGCTTACATAGAGCCTATTACCCTCCATTTCAATCTTGTTCTTTTTTATGGGGAGGAAGCCCTGAAGGTCGTTGTATATGTTGATCAAGTCCCTTAAGTCCCTTGCAAAGAGCTTTAGGTATGTTGAGAGTTCACGGCCCTTCATGTAGAAGTACCTTAGAAGCCACTCCTTCTCAAGCGCGTACAGCTTTGAGAGGATCTTGTCCACCATATCTCCAGGAAGCATGACGATGTCGAGCCCTGATAGGAGCGAGTAGGTTACAGCCAGCCTCCCAGCATGTCTGGGCTCTATCCCAGCCTCCTTAACCCTTATCGCCTCACCCAGATATTCATTTGTCAGGGCGTAGAGCGTCTTCCCCTCATCCCTCGCTATCTGTTTCAATCTTCGAGCTATCTCAGCATCAACGGCAAGATTAATCCTTCCCATATCCGAGCTATATAAAAGCCATATGATGTAAAAACCTTTACATCAACATATATAAGATTGTTAACCTTCACATCAATGAGCAGGGCGCTGTTAAGGCGATAAAAATGTTATAACACGACACCCCTATAAAGATCTTCAAGCTGAGGACTTAAATGTCCTAATATCACCCTTCAGATCTATCCGGAGCTCATCGATGCTTATGGCTAGCTTGATTACCAGTCTTTAGCCCAAATTAAGGCTTAGATCTCATAAGTTCGTCTCCTCACACGTCGCCTTACAGTAGGTAAGGTGAGTGGGGTGTTTTCAATATGAGTTTAGCGTTTTAGTATTTATGCGAGCATGTATAGTTCAGGGCTAGCTTTGCTTTAATCTTCTAATTTTCAGAATAGTAATTGCTAATATCAATGCGAATACTGTTAACGCCATTACTGCGATTTCTAACCATGCAGCACCTCTCGGCCTTATGGTCTTCGTGGTGCTTGTTGGTTGTGTTGTTCGGGTCTGGATTGTTGGGGTTTGGGTTGTCAGGCTGGTTACGGTTGTCGAGGCGGGGGTGGTTATGGTGGGGGTCTGCGTAGTGATCCATGTTGTGGTCGTCGCTGGTGTGTGTTCGGTTTTTAGCTCCAGGAGTACCACTGAGTAGCCCATTAGGGTTAAATTAAGTTCCTGGATTATGCCGAGATCCATCGTTCTTAACTCCCTCTTCCCAAAGACGACCCTGTCCAGCTCTGGGACGTATCTCTGCTGGTAGCTCTCTCCATCGAGTATATATGCACTGGCCCTGACACCTCCATCCCCAGGCAGATTTATGCTTATTGTAACGGCTGAGTCCACCTTATTTATGATCCAGATCCTGTAGACCTCGCCCACCTTCACGGGTAGCATGTCTATTACGTCAGGCCCTTCAATACTATAGTTCAGCGCCTCGGCACCCCTCACCATGTAGTTTCCCCATAGGTATGCCACGAGGTATGGTGCAAAAGGCTTATGTGGAGGTGTTGAGTTCATGATGGCTAGTCCAAAGCCTCCATACTTATACATGGGGGTGTCTGGCGTATGCATACTAGCTAGTTGGAAGAAGAAATATTGTGAAAAGCCATCCAACGCGTAGTTCTTAAGCATTATAGCGTGCACAACTGCGGATATTAGGTTCTGTTGCCTCGGATCTGAGCCTCCTTGCCAAGCGGAGTTGAGGTTCGCCTCGGTAACCATGAGGATTAAATCGTGCCCAAACTTCTCCCTCCACCTATGCCTCATCTCATCAAATGTTATGCGTGGGTCTATCCCATGGAGGTATGTGTATTGGTAGGTTCTATTTATGACTACTTCGTCTGTAAACCATCCATACTGGTTATTCGGCGGAAAGAATATGCGGTTTGGATTATTCACCCATGGAGAGAATGGATGGCCCCAACCACCCGGATAATTATGTACAGATGCAAATTCTAAATCATCCACACCTTCATATACATACTCAAAGAACGGTTTCTTAAGGTTTGTGAATCTATCGATATAATTTATCCCTAGGAATACATCTTTTCCAAGTGATTTATTATATGGCTTCAATACCTCTGCGACCTTCCTCCTGACCATATTATAGAGCTCAATGTACATCTGCGCTACTGTGTCATTAGGTATGTATGGCTCGTTCATAACCTCTAGGTATATAGGTGAGATATTAAGGTCTACAACTATATGTTTAGTTACGTCTGCAAAATATTGAGCAAAATCTATAGCAGCTGGCAGATACCTGTCCCTCCCTAACGGGATTTTGGGCATGTTCTTTGGCGTATGATGATATTTAGGCCCCCCTATACTCATCAGTGGAGTTAAGCTCCAATTCCCTCTAACGCCCATTATCCAACGATCTAGCATTGACCAATCGTATCCCTTAGATTCGTGATGTACCGGATCCCATTCGATGCACGGTGATGGCGGCCACCTAATGCCTTTATAGAGGGTGAAGAGATGTCTCCTGGCCATTACAAAGCCCACCTCCTTAACCTTTTCATACGCACTTTTTATGTAGAAGTAGCTATCCCAGTAATATCCATAGTCAAATGATACGCTAAGGTTGTTTTTCCATAGTATTTTATCATATTCTATCTCTATGTTTACCAGTGGATTTATGCTTATTTTAATCAGATATTTGATTGATGAGAATTGATCATGCCTAAGAAACACGTCCTTCCTCAGATCGATATACCAGCTTGGAGTATCGATTGAATCATTCCTGATCACCTCAAAAGTCCAGTATTCTAGGTCCGGCATATTCCTCTTGCCCTCTGGGATTTCGTCAGCCCTATAGATTCTTCTGACTAAGTCCCTTATCTCGGTAATAGTGTATGCTTTATATGGGTAGCCATGCCGCGTCTTATAACTTATGGAGATCTCCATTGTGGATGTTTCGTAGCCGAAGTTGAATATCTTATAGTATTCTTTTTCTATGTCGTATGATATTTTAAAGTTTATGTATTCGCCGGTCTGAACCATCAAATGTTGATGACCATTTATATCCCTTACACCGGTTAATATACATTTACATTCCTTCCAACCATATGCATACGGGCTCCCTATGCCAAATAGCCTGATACCCTTTCCATGCCATTCCAGCTTAGCATAATTCTCCACTAAGTCTTTTCCAACATCTCTGTAATCCCATTGTACTATATCATAGTAGACAAGGGATGCTCTAGATACATTGAATAGCTTCTCATCGCTCCACTGGAATGCATTATGTTCGAATATATCCGGAATGTTATTATGATCGTCGTCACGCCAAGTGTCCATCCTGCCATTATACCCAAGAGCGAGTAGATAGTTGTCTGTTTTTGAGAAGTCTATTTTAAAGCCTACATCCCTAATTATCTCATGATCATCTGATTTTATATATAGGTTTGCCCTAGTGAAATTGGCGGAAATGAACAGAGGTCGATCGTACATCGTATAATTGAATAGTAGGATGTATGGGCTAAGCATGTTAGCTAGGCCATATTTTGAGTTGTAGTTGGTTGAGAATAGGTAAGTTGCGTATCCGGGGTCGCTGTAATAGAACTTGAACTTCAGTCTCAATTGGCTCCCGCCGAATACATTCGGGTCGTTAATATAGCCACCTGATAGGTTAAACTCCATTAAAACCCTCTTTTTCATGCCATAATATTGTGAGGTTGAAATGCCAGATTCAGTTTTTCCTCCGAATTCTATTGGTTCATGGACAGTGAAGTAGTGCTCTATGCCTGTGGGATCTGTGAAGTATGTGGTTGAGCCGAAGCTGTTTCTATTCCATGAGCCTATCAGAATATAGCTTTGTCCATCATAATAGTAAATGTCAACTTTATATATGTCATCTGGGACATAGTTTTCTAAGGTAACATTCTGGGCATCGTTTTTCTCATTTCTGATGTAGAACTCGAAGCTGTACCAATTTTCAGTTCTGTTCTCAGCCCAGTTGAAAAAATTGTATGCATGAGCATTAACGAACCTATTTAGGTTCTGGTTGTAATTGGTTATCTTCTTTATTTCAACCCCACTCGATGGTCGCATGATAAATATCTGTCCTATGACGCCCTGAGCAGTATCGCTCCATGCGGGTGGGGCCCAAGGATTTCCATGCATCTTGCTATTTGCCTGATTCCAATTCAATAGATGTTTGCTATAGTCAGAGATGTTTGCCTCAAGCCCTATCCTAATTAATGGTGCTGGATTCACATCAGTGATTAATATCTCATCTGAATTAGAGTCTATTAAAATTCTAATATATGGATCGTGATTGGTCATGTAGAAAGTGATGTTAAGACCTATGTCGATATTCAACATCCATTTGAATACCTGTCTGAAGGCTGGATGCTCGAAGTCTGGCATTCCGTGAGTTGCGTTGTCGACACCCCTCTGCCAAACCCTCCAAACGCCCCTAAGCCAATCATAGTAATACATGGTGGCCATGCCGCTCATGAGCATGGTTCCAAGCGACTTGCCGCCAAGCTCCCAGGATGAGAAATCCAGATCGTATATTTGATAACCATTATAATCATATAACCTCAGCGTAGTGG
>WAQG01000185.1 GCA_015520395.1 Candidatus Geoarchaeota archaeon | reverse complement strand
TTCTTATTGCTTGTGCTAGTTCTTGGCTTTTTGTTGGCTCGCCGTGCCCGATAATCACCAGCCGGGGCTTCGCCCTCATGTAGCGTATATAGTTGATCAGCTGAGCCCTGTCGCTATGCCCACTAAAACCCTCAACACTATAAACACCCATAACAACCCTCAAAACCTCACCATCAACAACAACCTCAAAACCCCCACCACCAACACCAGCAAGATCAAGAACACGCCTACCAAGAGTGCCTGGCACCTGGTACGAGGTGAAGATCAGCGTGTTTTTCTTGTCTCCTGCTAGGAGCTTTAGGTATTCTACTGCTGGCCCTCCGGTGAGCATTCCTGAGGTGGCTATTATTATTGCTGGGCCGCCCTCAACTATTTCTTGCCTGTCCACCTTCTCTGTGAGCTTTATGAAGTATTCGACCTCGAAGGGCATCACGCCCTCCTTGAAGACTTTCTCCTTCACGTTTCTTGAGAGCTCGTCTAGGAAGGCTGTGTGTATCGCTGTTGTTTCATGGATCATGCCCTCTATGTAGACGGGGATCTTTGGGAGTTGGCCTGACTCGAAGGCCTCGTAGAGGACCAGGAGGATTTCCTGGGCTCTCCCCACGGCGAGCATAGGCATGAGGACTTTGCCTCCTTTCTCGATGGTGTTCTTTATTATTGTGATTAGCTGGGCTATGCTCTCCTCCCTGCTCGGCATCACGTCCCTTGAGCCCCCGTAGGTCGATTCCATTATCAGTGTCTCAACCCTCTTGAACTCGTTATGGGCCCTGTCCAGGAGGAGCGTTGGGGCGAACTTGAAGTCGCCTGTGTAAACTATGTTGTGGAGACCTTCGCCTATGTGTAGGTGGACTATGCTTGAGCCGAGGATGTGCCCGGCGTTGTAGAGGGCGAGCTTTATGTCCGGCGAGATGTCCACGACTTCGCCGTATCTAAGTGGGATGACGTGGTTGAGCATCGTTATCACGTCGCCCCTGCTGTATGGAAGGGGTCTTCCCTCCCTCTCGGCAACCTTCAGGTAGTCGTCTATGAGGATCCATGTTAGGTGTAGGGTTGCCTCGGTCATGTACACCGGCCCCCTGTAGCCGTACTTGAAGAGGTAGGGGAGGGCGACAGAGTGGTCGAGGTGGGCGTGGGATATGATGACGGCATCTATGCTCTCAGGCTCTAGGTCGGGGAGGTAGAAGCCTGGGTACTCGTCCCTCAGATTCCTTGCCCCAGGCTTCGCCCCGGCGTCAAGCAGTATCTTGCTGTTCGGGGTTTCCACTAGTATGCAGCTTCTACCGACCTCCCCGAACCCCCCGAGTGGCGTCACCCTTATCCAGTCCGTATCATAGATCTTCTCCCTGTTCAGCCTGTGCCCGATGGCTTCTAGGGCCTTGAGCCTCTCCTTGTTGCCCTCCCTCAGCAGGGTTGCAATCTCCTTGACTGCCTGGGACTCGGAGGCGGGGGCCCTGTGAACCACGATCTTCCAGCCTATCAGATGGGTCAGCTTCCAGAGGGTGGAGCCGCCCCTCCCTATGACGCTTCCGGGCCTTAGTGCGTAGACGTGTAGCTCGCCCGTCAGCTCGTTGAAGTGTAGGCTTTTGACCTTCGCCTCCTTTGGGACGTTTTCCAGGAAGAGGCGTCGCGCATCCTCTAACTTCTTCCTTATTTCGCTTGAGGGCCTCACTATAACCCTCTTCTTAGCCTTCTTGGCGATCCTGACCGCCAGGTCGTTCTCGCCAGTCACTGCACTTAGATCCCGGGTATATATGACTAGGTAGGGCCCCTCGAACTCCACCCTTGAGAGCCCTACGGCTAGCGCGGGCTCCTCGATGAGGGCCTTCCTTACCCTGTCCTGTACAGTCTCGCCTCTAGACATGTTAAATGCCTCCCATATGCCTGTTTTCTCTTCCTGAACGTGACCTGCTAGGCGAGTCCCAGTATGGATTTGACCTTCTCGTCGCCCAGATACCTATACCCATCGGATTTGACAACAACTAAGTCGATCCCCTCCCCCGAGAAAGGATCCCACTTTATCGCGGACCTGACGGCCGTGACGGCTATCCTAACAGCCTCCTCCTCGCTTAAGTCGGGACGGTACTCCTTCTCCAAAACTCCCAGGGCCATGGGGGAGCCGGAGCCCCGGGCTATGTATTTCTCAGACGTGAGGGAGCCAAGCAGGTCGACTGTGTAGAGGGAGGGGCCGTTCAGGTCGTATCCGGCAACGTTTATCTCCACGATGTATGGGAATAGTCGTGAACCGAAGAGTATGTTTGAGGCTAGCGTTGCTATAGCCTTTATGGGCATGGGCACCCGGTTTGATATTCTGTAAAGTGAGGCATTAGCCCTCAAAATGTCGACTATCGCCTGAGCATCGGCCACAACCCCGGCGATCGTGACTACGGCGTGCTTGTCGACTGGAAGTATCTTTTTGCCAGCCTTATGGGCGACGTAGATCCCGGCTGAAACCTTCCTGTCGGCTGCGAGGACGACGCCATCCTTAAATACCAGGCCTACGGTCGTCGTTCCCGTCTTCATCAGCAGCTCGGACACCTGCTCGTCTCGCATCGGGTACACTTACTACACCTCAAAATACCCTGATGTTAATGCTGGGGTAAGCTATATCTGTCTAGGAGTGCCATATATATAAACGTTTTTATTGTGAGGTGTTCTGGGATGGGTGGTCTGGAAAGGCCTATATTGACGCTGGTTGAGGAGTATTTGGCCAGGCCCGGCGCTAGGTTCCTGTTTAAAAGGTCGGTAAGGGATTGCGATGAGTGCCGGTTTTTGATGATATGTAATGGGAATCCGAGGCTTGAGGATGATAGGCTCTATGAGGTTGTGGAGGTCAGGAGGGTTTGGCACCCATGCCCCCTGGGCCCGAGGATGAGGGTTGTGGCCGTTAGGGAGGCTGAGTATGAAGTTTACGTGATGCCCAGGTATGCCGTTGAGGGGATGGTTTTCAGTTGTGGAGCCTCGGATGTCATATTGACGGAGGCGTCGAGGGGGTTGAAGAAGGAGGATAAACTGCTGGTCGTGAGGGTCTATGGCGACGTCATTGAGAGAGGGCCTCAGAGGTTTGTTCGGGTTTCTGTTCGCCGGCTTCCTCGGGGGGAGCCTCCCTAACGAACTCGAAGACGACCCTTAGGGTTTTGACCTCTGGGAGTAGAGCCTTCACATCGCCTATGAACCCGAGGAGCGTGTACTGGATCATCTCGGTGGCGAGGTACTCGTATGGGAACGTTATGGTCACCGTACCCTTAGCCATCCTGATCTTCACGGCCTCTTCGGCTAGGCCAGCGATCCGTCGTTTTAAGAGGGCCATGATCTTTTCACTAGTCTTCTCTATCTTCCTCACTATCTTAACATCGTATACTATGGT
>WAQG01000184.1 GCA_015520395.1 Candidatus Geoarchaeota archaeon | reverse complement strand
CTGGGGCCACACATATCCTTCTAGGCCTTCCACCCAGCTTCACCTCATCCGTCCAGTTTCCCGGGGGATGGGTTAGGAGGGCTGGGAAGCCGCTCTCTGAGGCGTGGCGTGTAGCGAAGACATATAGCTCGGCATCCACCATCTCCTCAAGCCCGTCCGAGTAGACTGATGGCTTCTCCACCTCGACCAAAGGGGTGTTACCATACCAGTATATTCCGTCTTTATCCCTCTTGAAGGAGTAGAGGCTTAGCAGAACCTTCTTTATCGTCATCCCGGCTGGGTCCGCCTTAGAGACTATTATGGCCGACTTAGCCCTTATCATGGTGGATCACCTAGAGCTCGTCGGATATGTCAACCTTCCTCTTCCCCGCCTCGATTTTAAGCTTGTCGAAGATCCTGGACACCCTTGAGACGTACTCCCTGTAGTCGAGCGTCCTGAAGACCACCGGGAATTTGTAGGTCGTGCCAAACGCGAGGAAGTGCTGCCTGTCGATGACCCTGAGTATCGGTTTGAACAGCCTTGACTGTGGAAGGTTTATGGACGCCGCCTCTATATCCCTGTCGTCCCCAAGCATCGAGGCGAAGACGTTCCAGGTCATCCCCCTGACGTCGGGGTCTATCTGGGATGGCGTCTGATCGATTATGCACAGCACAACACCCCTCTTCCTCAGCTCCCTTGCTATCCTCCCCATGGGGCTGTTCTCCCTAAGCCTGGGGTCGAGGAACTTGTGGGCCTCCTCCACGTAGATGACTATGCGTTTGCCGAAGCCCTCGCCGAGCCTCCTCTCAGCCTCCTCCCAAAGCCTCCTGGCAACCATATTGGTGATGAGCATGTAGGCAACCACGTCGTTCCCATACTTCCCAAAGGAGACCACCACGTGCCTCGTGCCCGTGGGACTTACAAGCTCCTCAACAACCTCCCCTATCGAGTCTAACCTCTCATCCTCAACCAGGAAGTCGTACCTTGAGAGTATCCTAAACTTCCTATGGAGAGACCTGAGGGTCGGCACCTCCCTGTCATCGAACACGCCACTCCTCAGCAACTCCTTGAAGAGCTCATCCTTATACAGGTATGTGATCCACGGGATTTTATCTGAAGTTTCCCCGCCCAGAAGCCCCCTTGAACGGTCACTTACGAACTTTCTGATCCTGGCGGCAATGCTCCAGAGGACGACCTGCTGGTGCTCGGTCAGGTTAAACATCCTAGACATGAGCAGGAGGTCTTCAGGCTCTATCGAGCCCGCATACACTCTAAGCTGCCTAACCATCCCTCGTCCATGCACTCTCTCGAGATCCTTGACGAACTCACTATCCGGGGTATAGACTATGGCCTCGCTCCCAACAATCCCTGCAAACCCCCTCTCTATGGGGCTTCCATACTGATCCTTCACGTAGTAGCCGTACTCACTATGCATGTCCAGGATGAGGAGCTGGACGGGGGGCTCATCGATAAGCCCCAGCCTGGCTGCATAGCTCCTAAGGGCTATTGCCAAGGCGACCATGTTTCCGAGAACTGTCTTTCCGGTGCCCGATTTCCCGTAGATTGCGAAGCTTGTTAGAGCCAGGGGTCCCGGGTCTATCGGCAGTAGCCCCTCGGCGCCCAGAGGAGCTCCGATGACGGTCTTTAACCCCCTCTCCTCCTCGTCTGGCTTGAGCGATCCATAGAAAACGGCGACGTCGGTGCTCGTGGCCTTCCTCACCCTTGAGAGGTAGTCTGGGATGGTCTTAGCCCCCTCGACGATGCCTCCCTCCTCCTGGCCGACCACAACTGCGGAGAACACGGTCCTCAGCGATGAGCCCCTGAGGTGGTCGAGGTAGTCCCTCGCCTCCTCCACCGAGGAAAGTTTCGACGCTAGCCCCTCATCCATGTGAGCTATGTTGGTTGCAAGTAAAAGGTATCTTCGTCTCAAGCCCTCAGCCACGAAGAGCCCGCCCACATAGACGTCCTCAGACGACCCCCTAGTCAGCTTAACCCTTACCCCCGATTCCAGGGAGCCGCCTACCACAACTCCCTCTATAGGAGCCTCAGCCATGAGCCCACCTCCCTTATATAGGCTGGGATGCGGTTTGAAAGGTCGGCCTCACCCAATACCTTGAGGCCCGAGATGAAAAGCCTTTTAAGCTCCTCAGGGCTCAGGTGCCTAGACAAATATTTGAAGTGGTTTACCAGGGTGGCCCAGTCATCCCTGAGGGCTATGCCAAGAATGTAGCTCGCGTCGAAGCCTGTGTTCCTGTAGAAATCCTTGACCAGACTGTCGGTCGCCTCGTATACAAGCTGGTATATCAGGGGGGCTTTCGGCGGCCCGCCCTTCCCAAACACCCCCTCCGAGTAATAGCCTATCGACCTACACGTATACACCGTGGTGACGAGATCCTCGACCTCACCAGTCTCGCTGATCATGTCGGTAAGCCCCATCTCGGTCTTTGAAATGGGCTCAAAACCTCTCCTGGTTACGTTCCTCATGGAGCTTACAAGCCCGATCACCAGGCCATCGCCCAGATCCACCACTACAAGTGACCCCTGCTCAAGCCTACGCTCCAGGAGCCTAAGGGTGTAGAACTGGAAGCCCGAGTAGTCAGAGTCCAAAACCTTCCCGATGGGCCTGAGCGAGCCACTATGATAGTAGCCCAGATAGTCAAGACTCATATCACAGCCCACCTCTTATAGGAGGACTTGCTAGTTCTCCTAAGCCTAAGAGGCCTTCCATAAACTTTGCTCGCCCTCTCCAACTTTCTGCTAATTATGTTCTCTACCAGCTCCCTATCAACACTCCTAATCACGACATTCTCATGCGCCCTCATTAGAGCATATGGATAGCCCTCACCCCCCCTATTCCGGGCAAGTGAAATCTGGGACACCAACACGTTGTGGATCTCATTAGCCCCATTAGAGCCCACCCATCCTGGAAACTCGACCCTTAGGATGTTATACGCGTCGCTCCTGAGGTAGAAGCCGTAGAGCTCCTTGTCCTCAAGTAGTTCGTTAATCACCTGGAATGTAGGACTTCTATGATCGATCTCCAAAAAACCTCGAAGAAAGGCTGAATCAGATACCTGGAGGTACCTTCTACAGGGGGGTTTCAAGCCCCTTCTCAAAAAACCCCTAGCACAAGCGCTACAGGCAGGTTTATCACCGCACATCACGCCTCTGATAATAGTTGAAACTAAAGCTCTGCTTAAGGTATGATAGACGCCAACCGGCACGGCACCAAGCTCTCTAACCTTATTTATGAATCCCCATAGGGCTGAGGTGAGCCTTTCCCGTTCATCCCGGCTATAATTAAGCGCATAGCTCAATGAAAATGAGCCATCATAAAGTACTATGGGCCTCCGCCTTAACCTGCCCTTCAAATTCCCCAGAAACTCTTCAAGAAGTTTGCCGAAAAGCTCGAGCTCCCATACCATGAGGTCGACATCCCCCATAAGCCTTCGACCAAAGGGCGACTCGACGTACACCTCTTCCCCCACCCTTATGTCAGCTCTAGTCCCATACTCATAACCCCTCTCTAAGACTCCAGTTCCATAGGCATAATAACCCACCTTCATAAGCGAGTATATAGGCCTGATATGGGGGTCTGGGTTTATCCAGCTAGAGTCTAAACCTAATATGAGGCGCCCTCTCCGCTCACGACGAGCATCCCCAGGTGGAATCGACACCCTCCGCCATTCATCTGGATCTATTGGAATGGCGAGCTCACCCAGAATCTTTAGAGCCGAGCCATCCGCCCTAATAAGCTTGGAAATATCCCTCGCATCCCATTTAAAGGGCTTTAACTTCTCAAGAGATTTTCTAACCTCAGAATACTCCTCAACATCTTTAATGATGAGTTCGAGCTTCTCCTCCACCAACCTTGCTATCTCAGCAAGCACCTCAAACCCCGATGTCATCTCAAAATAGATAGTGCAGCAGGATATAAAAGACTAGTTAACAGGACTACCATAGATCATCCTGAGGGTTCGGTGCTTCTAATGATTTCCAGCGGGGTTTACTCTCAGCATTATGCCTGGTGGCTTTATTGCATGTGCTATGAGAAACTCCTTAATCAGCTTAGCTTCATGTAAATTACATGGTAAAAGCGATGGTGCCGTCAAGTTAATGTTGGGTATGAGGTGCCCCTCTCCACCTCTCCTAGAAATAGGTGATGCGTTAACTTGATAGTGCCAAAGCAATTTATTTACTGACCTCCTTCCAGTATTTTTTCGAGTTCTTGTATAGGAAGTCCACATAGGTGAAGTGGATAGCTGCATTTTTGATTTGGCGCGCGTATTACCGGTGTTATGTCTAAGGGATAGTCGACGCTATCCAGCGAGTATATGAAGCCGTTTACGACCATGAGAAGCAGATTGCCGTGAATTACCATAAGCTCAACGCTCTCCGTCCTTAGATCGCCATCTTTGCCCATGAGGAGGCTTAGCCTGTCCCTGGAGATGAGCATAATGTACTCGTTCCCCACGTCTGGCGGAATGTAGTCACTCGCAAAATCCGATGGGTTGATTGAGCTAAGCCTCTCAGGCGCGATCATGTCAACGTTCTCTAGGGATGGAAGGTAGTAAGCAAAATAGTAGGCCACTATGTTGTCTCCAGCCCTAAGCCCTATGCCCGTATCGCTCAGGACATCTATAACTTCAAGTTTAAAGCCTATCAGCACCTCACGCCTATCAAACCTCAACGCCCCGCCAATATCTAGAACTTTAACGTGAACCACAGCTACGTTTTCCTGACCTGCCAATTCTCTAAGAAGGTTAAGCCCAGTCGGGTGGTTCGGCGGGTAGTCCATGTGGTAAGATTCGCCGAAATATTTTAGGAGGGTCTTTGGCGGAGCCCAACCCATGTAATTTACATTCACAGGCCCTCCAAAACACTCACAACTCCCGACCAGCTGGAATGAGCTCTGCGTCATGCTGGGCTGCATAGTCTGGGCCACAGTGGGTGTGGTAGGGCTACTTGTCGTCTGGCTTAATGTGCCCCGGGTCGTTGTCTCCCCCGGAGGTCTTAGCTGAGAGAGTGCTGCCACAGTAAAGACTACTAATAGAAGCACGACGGCAACTTCCACGATCACAAGCTTAGATGAAACCACAGCTAACACCTGAGAAATTTTCTGCGAGACCCATATATAATTCTAAATTTTTGACTATAAAACACCCTAAATGTACGCTCTCAAATCCTAGACTACATAATTTTATTGCTGAAATGAGCCCATGGCATATAATGCGTTCTCAAGGAGCTCCTGTAAGTCATTTTTATTTTTCTTTAATCCATCAGGCGCTGTTAAGTTAAGCTGATTAGAAGAACTGCTCTTCTTAAGCCCCTAAAAGTTGAGATTCATTAACTTGACAATACCTGTTACAGGTAGAAACATATAAAAGGTTCAAGGAGGAGGTGGGGGGCGTCTTAGCTCGTAGAGCGCGAACCTGCGTCCAACCCATATGGGCCGGGCGCCCGGCGGGGGTGGGACGCCCTTCTCAATTATCACGTGTGTAGGCCTGAGTTCTGTCCTCTTCAAGGCAATGCGCTCCCCAACGATGTAGGCGACCCAGTAG
>WAQG01000183.1 GCA_015520395.1 Candidatus Geoarchaeota archaeon | reverse complement strand
GCCTTGAGATCCTTCAGGTAGTCCTCCAGCTTAGCCGCCATCTCGACATTCATGGTTCCGACCTTCACGAAAATGTGGGTGAAATCCCCGATCTCATCCAGCCTTATCCCATGCTCCATCAGATAAGCTATCTGGGACTTTATCGTCCCAAGCTCCTCCCGCCTCTGCTGGAGGCGGTCAAACTCCCTGGCCAGCCTGTCGACCCTAGGCTCAAGCTCCTCGACCAGGTTCAGCATATCCTTTAAAGAAAACTCCTCGTATCCTATCCTGAACATAGGTCTCTCGGCCTCCCCGGCCAGCTCCGTCTCAAACTCAACTAGGCTATTGAGGAGGATCCGTGCGCGCTCATAAAGCCTGAGATACCTGTCATAGTGCTCCAGCTCTGGCACCTCTTCACCGATCGCCGCCAGCTCCTTTGTCGGATGCACGGCTCCTAGCTTGCCAAGCTCCTCCACGACCTTATCCTCATGGCCTTTGGGAACGGCGATGTAGAACTTCAGCATCCCAACCGGCCTGAACATCCCACTCACTCTCCGCTATACCCATCATATGGCAAAGACCCACACTATTTAAACGCAATCCCGAATTAAACATGGCTAAAAATAGTGATGCTTCGCCCGACACCTCACTAGGAGAAGTTATATAGCTCTGGGAGAGAGATAGTTTTGGCTGTGAGCGTCGACATCTACACGAGGATAGCCCACCCGATAAGGAGGGAGATGATCCTCTACCTCGGCGAGAAGGGGCCATCCCGCTACACCGATATAACCAGGGATCTCCACATCTCAGTTGGGAGCTTCTACCACCACCTAAGGATACTGGGCGACCTTGTCGAGAAGGGGGCTGACGGAAGGTACGTGTTAACCCCAAAGGGCTATGAGGTCTACAAGATGATACTGGGGGGCGAGGAGCCTATAGGACGGCTCCAAAGCCTTATCAAACCGCTGAACCCAATATACGACGTTCTATCGCTCAGACCTCTTCTCAAGACCACTGTTAAGGGGCTGAAGGGCGAAAAGGTTTTAGCTGTCGCCCTAACACTAACTGTACTACTCGCCTCGTATGAGTGGGGGACGGCGGCGGTCCTCCATTCAGCATATAGGTTTCAGCAGCCAGTGTCCGTCGTCCTGACGGCCCTTTCAATCCTTGGCCTTTGGGGACTTGCTGAGGCGATGTCCAGGCTTTACAAGGGAAGAAAAACGTCCCTGGAGTCCCTCATAGGCGTCGTGATCGCTCACATCCCCATACTGATCTATGGAGCAGTGCTCCCCATGCTGGCCGGGATGCACGAAGCCGTCGGGAAACTCAGCTATCTCCTCGCCCAGCTAATGTCCCTTCTAATCTACGTCGAAACACTATCATCAGTAAGGGGTTTAAGAATGCCCCACGCCGCCGCCATAGGACTACTCACAGCATACATAGGTCTGCTCATCCTCCTCATCTAAAACGGATCTGAGCTGGAGTAATGGCCGTGTTCAGTAGCGCTTTTTGGTTACCACCATCAGCCCTGTGAGAATTATCGCTGTTATCACTGCTATTAGGATTATCCGGTCATAGCCCGTGAGCACGGCTGGCGACAAACCTCGCTCAGACGCCCCAGCAAACGCCTGCTCCTCTCCTCCCAGGGCGGGGGCAACTTCAGCCCCAGCCTCCGTTGTTGCAATTGTTGTATGAGTTGTGGTTGGGGCTGGCATTGTGTAGGTCTCATGGGTTGGTGCGGCCTCCAGCCTTACTGCATCTCCCTCCTCAACCCCCTCTATGCCCAGTGACGGGTCATGCTCCAGGGCCCCTGCATCGAAGTATGGGTAGAGCAGGGAGATCTTCAGGTGCCGGTTGAGCAAAAGGTAGAAGGCCTTTACATCCACCTTTACCGCCGTGCCGTTCGGGTAGGTTACGGTGGCCTCTGGCACAAACCTGAAGAAGCCTGCTATTAGCTCCTCCTCAGAGGAAATGGATATCTTATATCTGTCCATACGTCCCTCGAACATGTCACCAGCCTTGTGAACCCTAGTTCCGCACCTTACAGCGAACCTCCCACCCATGCCGAGCGCCTTAAGCACCTGCATATCTCCCTCAACAATCCTAGCGGCCTCCTTCGGCCTTCTATCCAACGCCAAGAAGGATGCCGTCAAGGCCAGAACGGGGTTGCCCTCCGGAACCATGGATGCAAGGTCCCCAAGGGCCTTCCTGAACCTCTCATGATTCCACTCCCACTGTTCAATCACTATGTCGTTCTTCAGCTCGGCGACTGACATGTTCGACTGGGCGGTAAAATACAGCCTATTCCTTATCTCAATAGCTCCCTCCGCGAAGTCGAAGCCTGGCGGCGCCTCTACGAGTTTAAAGCTGAACATGACCCCAACAACATTGCCCTCCTCATCGGTTATGTTGTATGGCCCCTCGAACGCCCACTTTGAGGCCAGGAAGAGCAGGGTGAATGGGTGAAGCATCCTGTTAGACTTGACTATAAGCTGGACCAGCCTCTGGTAGGCTGATCTGGCCCAGGAAATGGCGTCCTCGACCGCCCTTCTCAGCGAGGTCGCGTTTTCCACGTAGCCTCTAAGCTCATCTAGGTAGGCGTCCCAGCTACATGAACACACACCCTTCATCTCCTCCAGGACGTCGAGGATCCTTTCTAGGACCTCCACGAGTTTCTCCAGGTCCTCCCTGATGTCCTCCGGGAGCCCCTCGGCATCGAGCAGCAACGTCTTTAACTCCTCAACAAGCCTTCTCGTCTCATTTTCAACACTGAGAGGGTTAACGAGAAGCATGCGCAGAACCTTACCAAGCATCATGTTTATCCTGGTCAGATTCTCCTCAACCAGCATCACTGAAATCCTGCCCTGGAGCCGCTCAAGTATCTGTCCGGAGTAGCCCTCCTCATCGCTAAACATCAACGAGTGGTTGAATCCCTTGCCCCAAAGCCAGACCTCTGCAAGTCCATGGTAGAATGCGAGATAGGTGGTGGAGTTGTCGCCGTTATACCACCATAGATAGATCGGTTTGGGCTCCTTGGGCACCGCCACCGTTATCACACCGTTGCTGTATATCCTCCATCCCTTAAGCTCCCCCGGCCAGCCGTAGACGGCACCCTGGGCCTCAGCTATCCTCTTTCCATTTATGTAGAGCACAACCAGGTACTCGCCCGGCTCAAGTGGCGAGACCTCGATAGAGTAGGTCTTCCTGGTTATAACCTGGATGGCCGGGCCGGTGTACTCTAGAACCTTCAAGTATACTTCCACAGTCCCATTGGTTACATTCACCCCTTCAAGCCCGACTTTGAACCCGCCATGCCTGAAAATGAATGTGACATAGACGTGCAGTGAGTGGTACCCTGGCCTAACCCTAAGCTTCAACGAACCCTCCTCAGGAGTATATGGAACCCACCCGTTCTGCTGCCCATAGACAACCGGCACTAAGAGGAGCTGTAACAGCAGTAGCATGGCTATGAGGCTCCTCAACTCCAGATCACCATGAGTTAATGTGTTGGAATCCCGAATAAATCATTCCTTTAACGCTTCACTATATGGTGTTACAGACGCGTTTAGCATCAGGCGGATATATATAAGGCAACTCCTACCCAACTGGGACGTATGGCGTCAGGCATGAAACTCAGCCGTCCCTCCCGGTCCAACGAGAAAAACGATTTAAACATGTATCGTGAGATGATTTAATGATGCGACCGAAAAAGCTGTGGAAGATAGCCTGTACTAAGGGGTCCAGGCTCATCCTCGCCCTGGACTACCCGGGCAAGTATGGCTATGATTCTCTTTTAGAAAGCCTTAAAGGGATGGTTGCGGCCGTGAAGATAGGGTACCCGGCCCTCTTCTCAATAGGCGTAAAGGGGGTCGAGGATCTGATAAATAGCTTTAAGGAGGACTACTACTTCATAGCGGACTACAAGATTGCCGATATACCTGTTATGAATGGGTACATAGCTGGCAGACTTAAGGACATGGGCTTCGACGGCGCGATAGCGCATGCCATGGTGGGCAGGGAGGGGTTAAGGGCCGTCTCAAAACAGCTGGATCTCTACGCCCTCGTGGCGATGAGCCACCCTGGAGCTGGGATGATAAACGCGAGGATCGAGGATCTAATAGAGGTTGCGAGAGACTCCAGGGCTGTGGGCATCATCGCCCCCGCAACTTACCCTAGGGTTCTAAGCAAGGCCAGGAGGATCGCATCAGACATGGTCATACTGTCGCCCGGCGTCGGGGCTCAGGGCGCCGAGTATGGCTCAGCCCTTCTGAGCGGCGCCGACTTCGAGATAGTTGGCAGGGGCCTGACGCTGTCTGAAAACCCGGTGAGGATGGCGAGGTCGATTATAGAGAAATATAGAACCATACTTCACGAGGTTTAGAGGCTCCGCAACGCTTATTACCTGTCTATGATAGGGTTTTGGTGGGCTTTGTGGCGAGATTAGACCGGCTTATAGAGCTAATGGTTAGTTCGGGTGTTGTAGAGTTTGGTGACTTTGTCTTGACCTCAGGCTCAAGGAGTCCAGTTTACATCGATATGAGGAGGGCCCTTGGGGTCGTCGAGCTTAGAGAGCTGGTGGTCAAGCTGTCGCTGGACGTTCTAAGCAAGATGGAGTTCGAGTCAGTTGCAGGGATTGTAACTGGAGGCCTGCCCTGGGCCGCCATCTTTGCAGACCATCTTGGAAAGCCCCTCGCCTACGTTAGGACCTCAAGGAAACAGCATGGCTTGGGCAAGGCCGTTGAGGGGTTTGTTGGAGAGCACCTCTACCTGGTCGTTGACGATGTTGCGACAACGGGAGGGAGCCTTGCCCGGGCTATCGAGGCTTTGAGGGGCGTCGGCGGAAGCGTGAGGGAGGCTTTTGTCCTGGTTGACCGGGGTCAGGGCGCCTCTGAAAGGCTGAGGTCCATGGGGGTAACCCTGGTCTCCCTCACATCGCTTAGAGACGTTGTTAACGTTGGGTATAGGTTGGGGCTCATAGATGGTGAGCTGAGGGAGAAGGTTTACCTCTACATGGGGTGGTAGCCGTGTGGGCTGGGCGTGACGTGATCTCGATCCTTGACTTCACGAGGGAGGATCTGGAGGAGCTCTTCAGGGTTGCCAGGAGGATGGAGGAGATAGAGAGGAGGGGCTCCGACATACTTAGGGGCAGGATAGTGGCTACAGCCTTTTTCGAGCCGAGCACAAGAACGAGGCTCAGCTTTGAGGCCGCTGCACATAGGCTGGGGGCCTCGGTTATAAGCCTGCATCCAACGGTTGCCTCCCTGGCTAAGGGCGAGAGCCTAGCAGATACTTTGAGGATGCTGGACGGGTATGCGGATGTGATAGTTATGAGGAGCAGGCTGGAGGGCGCTGCCAAGATGGCCGCCGAGATATGTGTTAACCCCGTTATCAATGGGGGTGACGGAACCCAGCACCACCCCACACAGGCCATGATAGATCTCTACACGATAAAGAGGCTTAAGGGCGGGGTGGACGGCCTAGTCGTGGGGGTTTTAGGTGATCTTAAGTATGGCAGGGCTGCTACATCGTTCATCTTTGGGCTGACGAGATATAGGCTTGAGAGGATCTACCTTATATCGCCGCCGGAGCTCAGGGTTAGGGAGGATGTCATGATGGAGCTTGACAGGCTGGGCGCCCCCATCCACGAGGTTACCGACCTCGAGGAGGCCCTTCCTGAGCTGGACGTGCTCTACGTCACACGGATCCAGAAGGAGAGGTTCCCCGACCCGGCGGAGTATGAGCGGGTTAAGGGCAGCTACAGGGTCAAGCTAAGCCTCCTTAGAAAGGCCAAGAAAGACATGATAATAATGCACCCCCTGCCCCGCGTGGACGAGCTGCCCTATGAGGTGGACAGAACGCCCCACGCCGCCTACTTCAAGCAGGCCAGCTTCGGGGTGCCCGTTAGGATGGCGATACTCTCACTCGTCCTGGGGGCGGTGGTGGAGTGAGCAGCGAGGAAAAGGTTCTAAAGGTCAGCAAAATAGAGCACGGCACGGTCATCGACCATATACCGGCCGGAAGGGCCCTATACGTGCTCAGGCTGCTCGGCCTAACTGGAAAGGAGGGCGTCATAATCTCCCTGGCCATGAACATACCGAGCCGGAAACTGGGAAAGAAGGACGTGGTTAAGGTTGAGGGGCTGGAGCTCAGCGAGGATCAGGTCAACAAACTTGCACTAATAGCCCCATCAGCAACCATAAACATAATAAAAGACTACGAGGTCAGCACAAAAATGAAAATCTCAATCCCAGAAGTGATAAGTGGCATCCTCAAGTGCAAGAACCCAAACTGCATCACCAGGAAGGAGAGGGAGCCCGTCATTTCAAGCTTCAGGGTAGTCAAGAGAAAACCCCTCCTCCTCCGCTGCGAGTACTGTGGGAGATTCCTCACCGAGGAAGACGTTGTTGAGCAATTGACCGGAGGCTAGACAAGTTGTACATCGTCGGCACGCTCGTCGAAAACAGGCGTCTAGCCGAGGGAATACACCTCCTCAGGTTCAGGCTAGCTAGGAAGCTGAAGAGGAGCCCCATGCCCGGAAACTACATGATGGTCTGGCTTCCGGGCTCAGGCGAGATCCCACTCAGCGCCTATAATTACTCCGAAAGGCCGCCGGAAATATCATTTATAGTTGAGGCGGTGGGTCCCAGGACGGAGAGACTGAACTCCCTAGCCCAGGACTCTAGGATCGGCTTGAGGGGCCCCTATGGGAACGGCTTCTCCATCGGAAAATACAGATCCTACATGCTTGTCGCCGGAGGGATAGGCGCTCCCCCAATCATATACGCGCTGAGAAAGGTAGGGGGAAGGGCTGTTTACCTCTTTGGGGCGCGGACGGCCTCCAAGGTGTTCATGATAGATGAGCTCATTGAAGAGGGATACGAGGTTCACGTCTCTACCGACGATGGAAGCATGGGCTTCAGGGGCTACGTGACGCAGCTGGCAGAGTCCATGCTTAGGGCTGGCAGAAAATTCGACGTGGTCATGGCGTGCGGGCCTGACGCAATGATTAAAAAGTTATATATGCTTGCGAAAAAATATAGTATAGGATTCGAGGCCTCTTTTACAAGAATCGTTAAGTGTGGTGTTGGGATATGTGGAAGCTGCGTCCTAGAGCCTCTGGGCCTCAGGGTCTGTGTGGATGGGCCGGTGTTCAAGGGGCAGGAGTTGGAGGGGTTGTGGAGTGAATGAGTTCCAGATAATAGGCAATGCCGTTATCGGCGGGAAGGTGGTGGAGGATGTTGCTATAAAGGTTGAGGATGGTGTGATTGCCCAAGTCTCCAGAAGCGAGTTTAGGGGAGTTAAGAAATATGTTTTTGGTCATGGGAAGCTGATAATGCCAGCCGTTATAGACCTCCATGTTCATTTAAGGGACTGGAAGGAGAAGGGGAAGGAGGATGTGCGTAGCGGTACTAGGGCAGCGATAAGGGGTGGTGTAACGACCATCGTGGAGATGCCAAACACGAAGCCTCCGATAAACACCAAGAAAACACTCCTTAAGCGTCTTAAACTTCTTTCAGAGAAGTCCCTGGCCGATTTCGGTATACACTTTGGGGTTCCTCCAACGCCTGAGGAGCTTAGGGAGGTGAGGGACCTTATAGTAGGTGTGAAGGTTTATCCTGGCGAGATCCTGAGGCTGAGGGAGATATTTCAATGGGCCTCGGAACTAGGGGTAAAGGTCGTCGTGCACGCCGAAATAGTGGGGGAGGATGAACCTGAAGCTGTCAGGTGGGCAGTCAGGATAAAGCCGCGGAACCTAAACTTAAGGTTCGCCCACATCTCTAGGCTCGACTCCCTGGAAGCTTTGAAGGCTGCGAAGAGGGTTGATGACAAGGTATTTGTGGAGGTTACGCCACACCACACATTTCTTTCAAAGGACATGCTGGTAGACGATTATCTAAACCGGATCGGGTACGTGAGGCCGAGCATAGGTGAGGAGAGGGATAGAAGGGCAGTTTTTGAGGCTGTTAAAAACGGCTTTGTTGACTTTATGTCTAGCGACCACGCGCCACACAGGTTTAGGGAGAAGCGGCCGAAGGGGGGCGCCCCGGGGTTTCCGGGCCTTGAGACCATGCTTCCCTTAATGGTTACCTATTGGATGAAAGGCTATATACCTCTCAGGACGGTGGTAAAGCTGCTCTCCGAAAACCCAGCTGAGTACCTAGGGATTAGAAAGGGGAAAATCAAGGTTGGATACTACGCCGACCTTGTGGTGATAGACGTCAAGAACGACTTCATAGTGGATCCAAGTAAGTTTGAGTCTAAGGCAAAGTACTCGCCGTTCAGGGGCTGGAAGCTCAGGGGCGTGCCTGTAGCCGTCTTCAGGCGTGGAGAACTCATGATGGATAATGGGGAGATAATCTCAGCCAAGCCGGGGGTTCACATCAAAAAGCTCGTCTAGCCTCCCTCATGGACCTGGCAAGGGACACGTATATTTTGACTAGGGCGCTCCCTATGAAGTAGAATATTACCAGATTAATCACGCCCGAAAGATCGACCACCAGTTTAAGCGAGCCTGTCACATACTCGTACCTGGCACTCCTGGATATGTCGGAGTAGAGCCATATGTAAAAGACATATATGGCCGTCTCTCCGACCCCTCTTGGCGCTGGCTTATCGATGATTTCGACGATCGCTGACAGGGTCAGGACTACCAGGAGCACTTCGATCGAAGCTAGCTTGAGCGTAAATGCTTCTCTTATACCTCTGAGAGGAAGGGGCAGATAGGAAACGATGAGTAATGGTAGTAGGCTGTAAAATAGATAGTATCCAAGGCCCCTGGCCACACCCTTCAAAGCCCTTCTAACCGCCGACTCCATAGGCGCTCACCCTGAAAGGCCCTATCCTTCCCCCATCTGGAAGTATGTACAGCAGGAGTTCGATCGGCTCCTCCCCCCTTGGGACATCTACCTCAACTAGAACCTCACCACGCCTACCATGCTCCACCGTAACGCCGCTTTCTCCCCCATACTTATTGTTCACAATGACCCTAAAGGAACCTCTGAAATCGAAAACTGACCAGTTCCTAAAACGGATTATAACCTCCAGCCTGTCATGAGTGTTGTTGAGCGGCTTTCTCCCTAGGCTTACCGTGAAGTTGCCGAAGGGGGGCTTCCAGTGGAGTGGGCTGGCCTGAAAGGTATAGATTCTTATAAAGCTGTTCTCCACCGTGACAGTGACATTCATGAGCATCCTGGTGTCATTGAAGAGTGGCCCCTGGAAGCCTCCAGTGTAGAGGTAACTATAAGGTATCTTGACTGTCACATCCTTCTTAATATTTAGGCCCGCTATCGGGAAGCTCTCCACACTACAGACACTTATACTTCGGTTTCTGGAAGGATCAATAAGATCCACGGCCACGGCCCCCGAGAAGAAGCCTCCAGGATCTGAGGTGAACGTGAGGGAGGTGTTAAAGACCATTATAAGCCCGTCCCTGCTAAAGTAGGCCTCCCTATACCCGACGGATAACCGTGGGTTGGAATATGATAGGATGTAGAGGCCAAGGCCAAGGTATGACAGAGACGCGAGGAGGAGGAAAAGGAGGGCCATACCCGCGTATCTAAACGTTGTGTTCACCCCTCCTCCTTCAGCTCCTTACTCCTAGACGAGACCATAGTTCCCCCGGCCCAGATGAGGAGCGAGATGTACACAGCCCTTATCAAGGCCTCTGTGATCTTTCCTATCGAGACGCCGAAGGCCATGTTTACATCGTTAGTGAGGGGCACGTTTAAGTAAACCAGGTAATATAAAGCCAGTATGAAGCCCACAACTATCATTAGGTATCCGGCCGTCTTGACAGGATCTATTTTGGGCATCAGTGCATCACATCCCTATTCTAGAATATCCAACATATTTTATATCTTGTGATCTAGGCATCTTGACAGTAGGATCGCCCTCGCAGTCTCCTCCACGACCAACGCCACCCTTAAGGCCTCAAAGACCGTATGGCCAACTGCAACGAGACCGTGCCTCTCCATTATCACAGCCTTTCCATCACCCATCTCCTCCGCCACCTTGACGGCTAGCTCTTGGGTTCCAGGGGGCGCGTATCCGACAACCCTCACCTCTCCGCCGAGGAACAGTTCAGCCTCTGCCAGAACCGGCTTAATGGGCCTGCCAGCAAGCGCAAAAGCCGTGACAAAAGGCGGATGTAGATGGACAACGGCGTTGGCCCTCCTCCGCTTATATATCTCAAGATGCAGTCTGTACTCGCTTGAGGGCTCGTAGAGGCCGAGCAGCTTCACTCCACCCATAGTTATGATCACGATATCTGTCCACTCGATCTCCCCCATGTCAACCCCGCTGGGGGTTATTGCCACGAAATCCCCCACCCTAACGCTTATGTTGCCCCAGCTAAGGCTCGTCAAACCCAGCTCGACGGCCTTCCTAGCCGCCCAAGCGACATCCTTCATCGCTTCAGCAACCTCCCCAGCCCTCCCACCAGCCACCTGTGACAAAAGTCTCCTTAAGGCCTCCTCCCTAGGCAAGCTAGACCCCCCCATCTACCTCATGACAGAGATAAATATGTCTACCCGTTCACATCATTGAGATGGAAAAGGCCGTAGTGG
>WAQG01000182.1 GCA_015520395.1 Candidatus Geoarchaeota archaeon | reverse complement strand
TTATTAGGCTGATCATAATAAGGGTTGCCTTCCTCCACATTACATGATACTTATAGGGTGTGAGTGTATATAAATCTAACCTTTTTTGCAATATGACAGGCAATTTATGGCAAATAAAAAGGTAGTACATGAGCCAGATCAGAGAAATGTTATTGAAAGTTACAATGCCCGATCCTAAGGCCAAGTAATAGTTACCTGGTATCTATATATGGCATGCGTTTTCCTGTGTTATGATGTGTCGAGGAGTTGGATTAGTAGACTTTGGAGCCCGGCTCCGGCGCCCCGTCCACGGTCACCAGGTAGATGTCTCCCTTCGAGTCTTCGGCTGCCAGGATCATTGCCTCGCTCCTTAACCCCCTTATGAGCTTTGGCTCAAGATTTGTGACGAAGACGAATAGGCGTCCTATCAGGTCCTCCGCCCTGTACCACCTTGCGATGCCGCTGATGACCTGTCTTCTCTCCCCTCCAAAGTCGACCGTCATCCTTATGAGGTTGCGTGTTCCCTCAACCCTCTCGGCCTCAACCACCCTCCCGACCTTCATCTCGACCTTCTTAAACTCGTCGAACGTTATCACAGGCTGGCACCCAGCAAACAGAGGTTGTCACGGGTGATAAAGGTTTAGTGGCCGGAGCCCAGGATCCCCGCCAGCCTCCTAACCGTCCTGGCTAGGGCGGTGGCGTCCCGGTCGAACAGGTATATTATTGGCTCTATCCCCACGCCACCGGGGTCCACTAGGGCGGCGGATCCCCTCCACCCACGGGCCACATACTCCTCAACGCTCCCATACCTATCCCTATCTATGAACTCGACCGAGAAGCCAAGCTCCCTCAACCCCCTCAAAACCTCTTCGCTGTACTTAAGGCATATTACCGACCTTAACTCAGGCCTCCTCCTCATGACGCTTAGCAGGATTGTTGCCATGTGTTTTGATGCGCCGAACTCTGGGCCAGCCGGGGCGTGCGCCCTCCCCTTGACAACGGTTATCCTTCCCGGGAACCCTGCAACGTCTTCAAGGCTCCTGGCCCCTTCGACCGCCATTACGAGGTTGGTCCTCACCTCCGGTATCAGCCTTTCGAAACCCTTGATCCCGCTGAGGATCCTGAGGCCCTCCCTCAGCTCGGCTAGAACCCGGCTGCGTTCGGCTGACCTGAGGCCGGCGTCCCTGAACAGCTCTCCGCATAGGGTGCACTCCCTGAGCTCCGGGATCTCCAACCTGTGGAGCCTACAGATCTCTCCGTCGATCCTGAGGTTCATACAGAGGCTGCAGACAGCCCTTATGAAGTCCTGATCCCCCAGGACGCCCCTAGCTATGCCCTCAACGAGCCTCGATGCTGTCCTCTCCAGGATGTCCATGTCGATTCGATGGCGCCTGCTGAGTATCCTCCTGTACTTCGAGGCTGCTGGCACGGTTATCCTGAGTGCCTTGGCAGCCCTTGTGATGCTCCACCCCTTATCCTCAACCAGCCCCTTCACTATCAGGGCCCTTAGGGGTGGTAGGAGGTGCCTCACGGCGTACTCGCATGGGGGGCGCAGTCCCTTCCACCTCCCCTAAAGCTTTAAATTGTGTGTGTCGTTAATATTATGTGTTAAACATGTAAATAAACATGTTTAGAGAGGTGGTGGGCTTGAGGCTCTGGATCGACCTTAACGAGAAGGTGCCCGTCGCGATGACGATCGCCGGGAGTGATAGTGGCGGTGGGGCTGGGATTGAGGCGGATCTTAAGACCTTCGCGGCGCTTGGGGTCCACGGGACCGTCGCGCTAACGGCCATCACGGCCCAGAACACCTATTCGGTCACGGGCGTGCAGGATGTGGGTCTGGAGATCATAGAGAAGCAGATAGACGCCGTTTGGGAGGACATGGGGATCGACGCCGCCAAGACTGGGATGCTTCACACCTCGGAGATAATAAGGACCGTTGCTAGGAAGGTCAGGCAATACAAGTTCCCGCTGGTGGTCGACCCGGTTATGGTGGCTAAGAGTGGGGCACCTCTCCTGAAGCCCGAGGCGAGAGATACTCTGGTGGGCGAGCTCATACCACTTGCAACGGTCGTGACGCCCAACGCTCCGGAGGCTGAGGCGATCTCCGGGGTTAAGATAAGGGGGTGGGACGACATGGTTAGGGCGGCTGAGAAGATATCTAAGCTGGGTCCGGAGGCGGTCGTTATAAAGGGCGGCCATGTGCCGGGGATCAGAGGTTCGACGGACCTGCTGTACTATGAGGGCGAGATCCACGTCCTTGAGGCGCCCCGGATTGAGACGAGGGCGACGCATGGGACTGGGTGTAGCTTCTCGGCGGCCATAGCCGCCAACCTTGCTAAGGGGATGGATGTTGTTGAGGCCGTCCGGGAGGCTAAGAGGCTCATAACCCTGGCGATCAGGTTTGGGCTTCCCGTTGGGAGGGGGCATGGGCCCGTCAACCCGATGGCCATACTCTATAGGGAGGCTATGAGGATCGAGGTTTTGAGGGAGCTGGAGAGGGCCCTGGAGCTGATCCTGTCGGAGCCGGGGGTTGAGAGGCTCGTTCCCGAGGTGGGCATGAACATGGCTATGGCGATCCCCTATGCGGTGGAGGTGGAGGACGTGGCGGCCGTGCCGGGAAGGATAGTTAGGCTTGGGGGTAGGGTGGGGGTTGCCGGGAGCCCGAGGTTCGGTGCGTCCTTCCACCTTGCCCGCTACATCCTCAAGGCCATGGAGTACGACGGGAGAGTTAGGGCTGCGATAAACATAAGGTTCTCGGAGAGGCTCGTCAGGGTGCTGGAGGGTATGGGGCTGGCGGTATCGTACTATGATAGGAGCAGGGAGCCGCCGGACGTTAAGGCCGTTGAGGGTGCGACGGTTCCGTGGGGCGTTGAGCAGGCTGTGAGGAGGATTGGGAGGGTGCC
Source organism: Candidatus Geoarchaeota archaeon (assembly GCA_015520395.1). Classification (GTDB taxonomy): domain Archaea; phylum Thermoproteota; class Thermoprotei; order Gearchaeales; family WAQG01; genus WAQG01. The sequence continues at coordinate 3,020 of WAQG01000182.1, read as the reverse complement.
GGACGTCATTTACCACAGGGGCGATGTCGGGAAGGAGCCGATGATAGTCCTTCTAGGCACATCCATATACGAGCTGGCCAAGAGGGTTGTGGGGCTGGCTAGGGTGATGCAAGGTGAGAAGGACGCTTGAGATAGCGTTAGCCGCCCTCCTCGTAGCCGTTGGCGTCGTCTTCTCCGGGGCCTGGTTCTACGTCCTCACAAGCAAGGCCTACCCGGTTCAGCACTTGATAAACACGATAGCCGGGGTCATGTTAGGACCTGTTTGGGCGGCCGTAATAGCGATAATAGTGGGCATACTGAGGAACATGTTTGGGCTCGGCACGGTCTACGCCTTCCCCGGAGGGATACCTGGCGGGATCGTCGTCTGGGCGTTCTACAGGCTGTTTAGGAGACTTGGATCCAGGCGGACAGCCCTGATAGCTGCCTTCACGGAGCCTATAGGGACTGTGCTCATAGGGGGCACCCTCTCACTACTGGTGGTGGCGCCCTGGATAGGCGATGTGAGGATGCTTGAGAGGCTTAACGCTGGCCTGATCCCAGCCCTCCTAGCCCTGTGGGCCGGCTGGCTGGCTAGCTCCTTGACGGGCGCGGTCATAGGCTTCCTCGTGCTGCTGGGGCTTGAGCGTGCCGGAATACTTGGTGAGTGGGAGGCCCTGAAGGGTGAGAGGCGTTAGGATCCCGTACCGCATGATAATTGGGCTTAAATGGCTCATAGTTGGCGACGTTGGTACGGGGAAGACCAGGCTGACTGCCGACATGTTAAGAAGGCTGATCAGGCATGGGCATGGCCCCGATATAACGGTGATAGACATGGCCCCAGACCTGCCCGGTGGCGTGGGCGCCCCAATCACGAAATACGTGAGGATCAGGGGTAGGGTTAGGTATTTGAGGCCGGAGAGGGTCTACGCCCCCCGCCTGATGTCCGCCAGCCGTGAGGAGGTGGTTAGGCTGGCTGAGGAGAACAGGAGGTTGATTGACCCCCTCCTAGACGAGTACCTCAGAAACCCCACGCCGATACTCGTGGTCAACGATTCTACAATATATCTTCATGCCGGCGATCCCGGGAGGTTGGAAAGGTGTATAAAAGCCTCCAGGACGGCTGTAGTGAACGCATATTATGGAAAAAGGCTGGAGGATGATCAAGGATCGGGCATCTCCCTGCGGGAGCGGGAGGCCGTCAGGCTCCTGATGAGGCTCTTCTCGGTCACGATCAACCTTAATGAACCGCCCTTCACCTCTTCCTAGCAGCGATCACCACTATAATGACCACGAGAATTATTATGCCCGTCGCCCCGAGCAGCAAGGTTGTCATAAAGGCGGAGGGTTCACTTCCCTTGACGCTCAGCTCGGCTGAAGGGCTTGGCTGAGGGGCGATGCTCGTCGCCTCGCTGTTGCCGGATGGACTAGCGCCTGTGGCTTCCGGCTTCTCATGGGTTTCTCCCCCATTACCCCCAGCTACCTCTACGCTATGACTTGGAACTACTGGGAAAATCCTGGCGATCGATGAGAGGCTGGGAGAGAGGGACGCGTAGTCTTTAAAGCTGTGGAGAACGACTGTGGCCTCCTCTTCCTCGGGGAGCACGATGATGAAGCCGCCGTAGTTCTCGGCTGGTTTCATCTTTGGTGGAGGCGGGCAGTCGCAGGGAGTCTGGTTGGCGATGCATGTACAGGTGTATGTGAGGTTCTGTGCCCATGGGGACCCGCTGTATATAGCGGCGGAGACCAGGGATGGGAATTTTGGCAGCATGATCGTTGCTGAGCCGTTTGAATCTGTTGCTGATATCGTCAGGTAGAGTGGCAGATTCTCCGGCAACCCCTGTCCGAAGGGGCCCAGGGAGGTCGGCCTGCCCAGGCTCGCCCCGAACACCTGGGCGCCGTCTGCGGGCGTCCCGTTCTCAAAGACCACTTTGACTGAGACGCTCCTCAGCTCAAACTCCCTTGGATCAAGTAACTCAACCTCAATCGTGGTGTCTGAGTCCAGGGTCAGGCGGGTGTAGCCAGCATAGATTTCACCCTTAAACTCTTGGGTAAAGTTGATAGCCCCCCTCCCACCTTTAAACGCCACCACTATGATGGCATACTCGCCCCCCGGAAGTCTGGCAGCATAGTAGGGGTACTTCGTGTAGCCTCCGCTAACCGGGATTTTCTCAGGAAGCTTCAGGACGAGAACCCCGTAGATGCATGTCTCATCCAAGCTTCCTTTAAAAGACACGTCTAAGAGGTAGGTTTCCGCTACGCCCTCCCCAAAGGCCGGGGCTGCTAAGAGCCCAAGGAGCCCCACCACTACAAATATCGTCGCCGCAACCCATAAACAACGGTGTATTAACTTCCCCTGAGACATCTTAATATCTCTTAAGGGGCAGCACTTATAAATCTTCCCCGGCCAGCTAGGCCAGGGGGACCGGCGTTACTCCAAGGTTGCTTAGGGTTCTCAAAACTGTTCTGGAAAGCCCTTCATCCATTCCGAGCATCTCAGGGGGGATGACGCCCTTCGAGTCTAGATGGCCATCAAGTAATAGAAATGTCGCTGAAACTGCCATTGAGGCCACAGCCCAGGCCATAGCGCTAAGCATGCCCCCACCTTTCCTTAGGACTAGCATCCAGCCGCCATTATCTACTTGGAGCCGCATAGCAACGAGATCAGGCACGGGCTTCCTGAGCACTCTTGACAGCACGGCTGATGTCACATCCCTTATCCGAACCCTAGCCCCGCCAACCTCTACGTACACCTCATCGAAGAATCCCAGCTCTTTAAGTAGAAGGATTCTCTCCGCGTGGCCGGGGTATCTGAGCGTTTTCTCCCACATACACCCATGAACCTTGTGCGAGACTGTTTTGAGGAGTGTGCGGAGGCCATCCGTATAGAAGGCTTCCAGCCTCCCAACCCCTGGCACATCTACGACCTCAAGTCCGCTCAGCGGTTCGACAACCTTGAGCTTGCCATGACACCATATCCTGACAGGCCTTGAATACTCCTCGATGAGATCATCGATGCTCCAGGTTGCAGCGTACCCCAGGGG
>WAQG01000181.1 GCA_015520395.1 Candidatus Geoarchaeota archaeon | reverse complement strand
GTGCCCCGCGGGGGAGGCCCGCTGGTCTCAGGCTTTCTGCTTGTCTTCCTCTCAGAGTGGGGAGACAAGACGCAGATAGCGGCTGGATTGATGGCTGCCAGGTATGGCTGGATCCAAGCCTTGCTGGGCATCATGGCCTCCCTCTCCCTGGTCTCGGTTGTCAGTATTTACTTGGGGGAGGTTGCCACACGGAGGTTTGGTAGGAGATCTATGAGGATTATAGCGGGCATCGGTTTAGTTTTAACAGGTATAGCCTTTATACTGCTTTAACATACCGTTAGGCTGCCATACCAATAGGGTTTTTAGTTGTTATTCAATATGCCCCGATGGTGATTGGCAGTGTTGTTGCTGAGAGTGTTTATAGCGCTGCTTGTGGTTGGCTATATAGGGATAAACTTCCTGACAAAGCTGCCAGCCTTCCTGATGGCCCAAAACATAACATATGCGGTACTCTACGCCTTAGGCCTCCTACTGCTCAAGAAGAGGTGGGGCCCCCTGTACCTAACAGTCCTGGCAGGGTTTAATGCCGGGCGAGTTTCAAGATCCCTCATCTCACCCAGAGGTGAAATAGGGTATCTCGCCCTAGAACACATCCCCCTCTTCACAGCTATAATAATAGTGCTGTTGCTAGCCCTGATGGAAGCCAAAAAGAGGTATTTCTAGATAGGGGGCCTTCACAAACCCATATTCTAAGGCCCTACGGCTTTATAGGGATTGTAAATAAGGTGTATTCTCGATGAAGGCTGATTGGTTTGCTGGATGGCTTAGAGGTGCTCAATGGCTTGGAACCTTTTGGTGTAAGGTTGTTGGAGACGTTAAAGTGCTTTACGAGGGTGTCGATGGGGCTGCTCTCCTTGTTGATTGGCCTAGGGCTAAGAGGTCTAGGGGCGGTTTACTCATATACCTCTACGGGGAGGATGTCGAAGCTGCACACAGGCTGCTTAGAAGGTTTGGGGCCGACGACCTTGACATAATCCTGCTTCTAAGGGAGGGGGTTGACCTGAGGGGCCTCAACCCCAACGCTGAGTCGATCTTCTATGCCTGGACCCTCCCCCACAGAGCCTCTCTCGAGCCAAACAGGGAGGTCGAGATCCGTGTCCACGCCGATATTGATGGGGAGGTTGAAGATGCGTCCCGTAGCGTCATGTTGAGGAGCTGGGGCTTTTATATACGGCCAAGAAGGGGTCTTCATACGGTCGTCCTGGCTTGGCTGGATGGCAGGCCTGTGGGTGTCGCCTACCTTAACCGGGTTAACTTCAACATAGACTTTGGGATCCACGTGGCTAGGGGTTTTTGGAGGAGGCGGATTGGGACGAGGATCCTTCAGGAGCTGGCTAACCTGGCGTTTCAGTATGGCGGTAGGCTTATGACTGTTGTCCGGGTGCTTGGCCGCTCTAGGGCTGGCGATAGGCGGGCGATATCCTTTTACCGTGCTAATAAGCCCAGCGTGAGGTTGAGGGTTTATAGGCTGTCTAGGTTCGCCGGGATCTCCCAAGGATTTTTCTCCTGATGATCTTCTCGAGGGCTCTCGCGAACCGTGTTCTTAGGAGTGCGGCCGCACCCTGCTCCACGGCAACGTTCAGCGCCGGGTCAATCGGTATTTCGCCCAGGAAATCCACCCCATACTTCCTAGCAATCTCCTTGCCAACCCCCCTTCCAAACATCCTTACACGCCTTGTGGGCTGCTCGAACCACGCCATATTCTCGATAATGCCTATGACGTTCACGTCCAAGGCCCTTAGGAGATCCATAAGCTTCGACACGACGACCCCTGAAAGCCTTGAGGGAAGCGTGACAACGACAACGCCCTTAGGCTCCGGTATCAGTTTAAGCGCTGTGAGCGTCTCGTCGCCGGTTCCGGGAGGCAGGTCGACTATGAGGTAGTCGAGCTTTCCCCAGTTGGTTATCGCCAGGAGCTCGGTTATCGCCTCAGATTTGGCGGCGCCCCTCAACGGCAACGCCCTTTCCTCCGAGAGGAAGGCTATCGACATGGCCTTTACTCCGAGGAGCTGGGGTGGGATAAGCCCATTCTTGCTCTCCTCAGTTTTAAGGCCTTTGAACAGCCATCCGATCGAGGCTCCATGTAGGTCGAGGTCAAGGAGCCCGACCTTGGCCCCCAGACCCCCCATTATCAGGGCCATCGTTGAGGCGATTATGCTTTTTCCCACACCACCCTTACCGCTCCCCACAAGTATGGTCTCCCCAATCTCCCTGAACCTCTCCTGGATCTGGACGAGCCTTGGATCCATCAAGCCAGCTCCACCTCCGCCACCCTAACCCCCCTGCCAGCCGTTATTGTGAAGTCTGGAGAGCCGCATTTTGGGCACTTAAGGAATGCGACGGCGAGTTCTGGGATATAGTGCATTGGGGTTTCAGCATTCTCTGAACCGAATATCTCGGCGAGTTGCCCGCGGACCTCGGGCATCCCCCACTCAAATCCACAGAAGTTGCATTTGAACTGAGTTGGCTCCACAACTATCTCGAACCTGGCCTTCCTGAGAGGTGTGTCTATGCTCAAGCTTTTCAGCGCGGTGTCGAGAACCTCGATCTCGTATCCGCTCAGCTCCCCAACAACTATCTTGACCCTCATAACCTCCTTACCGCGCTCCTCGGCGAGCTTCGAAACGGCGCTCACGACACCCTCCGCGATGGCCCACTCATGCAAAATCTACCACCGCCCTACCCATCAAGCCAGCCATAGATATCCTTTGTTCTGCAGCCTCAAGTTTTTATTTATAAACAGGCTAGTTCAACTGGGATGAAGAGCTGCCCGAAGTGCGGCTCGGAAAGGGTACGTAAGGTGCCTTGCGAGCTTACAGGGCTTGCCGGATGCCCTAAGCTCGTCTTCGAGGCCTATGTCTGTGAGGAGTGCGGCTATACGGAGTTCTATATGAGGGATGTGAAGTACTTCTTCGTCACTAAGTAGAGGCCCTTCCAAGCTTTTCAAGGAGCTCGGGGAGGAAGTCGGGCTTGTAGCCCATCATGTCCTCCGCAACCCTTTTTATCATCTCTACGCCGACGACCTCCCTTGGATACATCGGTATGTAGCTCACCACCATGTCTCCCAGATCCCTAATTATTATCTCCATGTAGTGAAGCTGCTCGACGAACTGGTTCCTCACATACTCGCTCGCCGTGGCCTCGGCCACGGATCTCGGTATTATCTGGTTCACTATCACCCCGCCTATAGGTATATCGTAGGCGCTCACCATCCTAATAAACCTCTTAACCACCGCTATCGGCAGTGAGAGGGGGAGTGTGACGAAGAAGAATGCGGTCTCATCCTCGTTAAGGAGTATCCGCCTCACCTTGGTGAACTTCTCGTTCATCTCAAGGAGATCTGCCATCAACGGATCCTTCTTTATCTCCTCCATAACCTTCTCCTTCCTGAAAGACAGCTTGACCCTTAGGCTTAGGGCCTCCTCCCTGCTCTTAATCATTCTTTGGAGCCACAGGCCGTATATCTTGCTCAGCCCAATCAGCCTTACGGCGTTTGCGACGGCAGCGGTGTCAAACACGATCTTGTCGAAGTTCTTACCCTCCTCGAGGACTATATCCATCATCTTGTCGAACATCGCCGACTCCTGGAAGGCAGGGTTGGTTGTAGCAATGTCTATGAAGGGCTTAGGATCTATCGGTATGTCCGCCCACTTAAGGAACTCCTTAAGCCTCTTAGCGATGTTCTGCTTGTACCTTTCAACCACATCGTCGATCTCGACCTCTACGGCATAGAGGTTTTCAACCCCCTCGATCGGCTTTATCTGACCGCCCCTTAGATCCTGCCTGAACAGGCTTGTCAGCGAGTGGACCGGGTTTAGGGAGGCTATCAAGGTCTTATAGCCCTGCGACGCGTAGTGGTAGGCGATCCCCGCCGCCGAGATCGTTTTCCCAACCCCGCCCTTACCACCCGTGAAGACGTATTTCAGCTTCGGCTTCCTGTCGAATATCTCGACCAGGCTGGGCACCCCACCCCACCCCCTATATGGTTATCGGGGACTCCCAAAGATCCTTGGCAACCCTCGGGAGCATTTCGAGGCCCTTCGGCTCCCGCTCATAGGTTGGGAGCACGGCCGCTATATACTCACCGAACTTCTCCTTAATCTCCTTAATGTAGGGCTCCTGGCCAAGTATCTTGTTCTTAAGGAACTCTGGGAGGGTTGGATCCTTTAGGAGCTCCCTTGGATAGACCTTGTTTACAACGACGCCCGACATCGTTATGCCCAGCTCCCTAAACATCACAAGGGCCCTCTCCGTGTCGAGGATGGCCATCGACTCGGGCACCAGAACCATGAAGAAGGCCGTCTTAGTGCTGTCCGTCAAAAGGTCTGTGAACGCCTTCATCTTGTTTCTTATGAGGATCAGCTCGTTGAGGATCTCGTCCTCGGATATCTTTGAGCCCCTTAGGGTCGCGGCTACAGCCTCATACTTCCTAGCCTCCTCCCTGGCCTCGGTGAGCTTCTCAACCCACTTAGTCAGTATTTCGGCCATGGCAACCATCCTTACACCATGCCCGAAGGGCGGCATATCGAAGATATAAAGGTCATACTCGCCAGCAGCGACGAGGTCGGCCATCGCGTCGTAGGTAGCTGACTCATACATCGCGGGCTCCGCCGAGGTGGCGCTTATGTACTCGTCGATCTCCGCCGGTATCTCGTCGAGCCCGTACATCTCCTTGATCTTCCTCCTTATCTCCTCCTGATACTCCGCAATCCTCTTGTCGGCGTCGATCTCGACCACAAACAGGTTAGGCACAACCTCGATAACACCCTTGCCGAAAAGATCCCTCTCAAATATGTCGCTGAGGGAGGCCTGGGGATCCGTGCTGAAACACAGAACCCTCCTCCCCTCGTTGACGGCCATGTGGTAGGCGAGGGC
>WAQG01000180.1 GCA_015520395.1 Candidatus Geoarchaeota archaeon | reverse complement strand
ATAGAGAAGGCCGAAGACTGCTAAAGTCCAAGAAATACTTACCCCATTAATCATGGACAAGGCTATCAGGAGCGGCAGCAGCGTCCCGATATCACCAAGCCCCCCAGCAAATTCCCTATATCCAAACCGCAGCCTCATCCACTAGCTCTTCAAAAGGCATAATTATAAAAACATGCTTTAGCGGACATATAGAGTCATCATGAACCCTGCGTCGCGAAACCTTAAACCTAGCCATGTGTCCTGCATCAGCCCTTAATCAAGGTTCTAATACTCAGAAAATACTTAAGGCACTTCAGCACCGCTCCCAGTCTAAGATGCTTGGGCTTAGAGGGTTCTCGGAGCATCAGAACATCAGCTGGTAGATGAATGATTTAGAAGTGAGATTAAAGAAAATAGACACAATTAATTTATGCCCGAATGCTCCTCAGACTGGAAGAGTGGTTTAAAGCGACGAATCCAGTATCTGATAAGGCATCATTCTGCCAGGGCTGTTATGAATGTTCTAAGCGACGTAGCGGGTGGCCTTGAGACCGATCTTAAAGGCCTGTAGGGATGAATGGTTAGAGATATATATCATAAATATCTCTTAATGTTATATGAGTAGTAAGTCCTCAAATAGTTTTCAGGCTCTTAGGCTCGAGGTGCCGCTGGCAAAGCCGATAGGCCTCGATGAGGCAAGCAGGCTGCTTGTAGAAAAGGCGAAGAAGGAGGGTATAGTCCTCGAGTATGATCGACTGGCCCTTCAGGGTGTTCAGTGTGGCTTTGGGTTGCTCGGCCTCTGCTGTAGAAACTGCTATATGGGTCCATGTAGAATAGACCCGTTCGGTGAGGGTCCTTCAGCAGGGGTATGTGGAGCTACTGCAGATACCATAGTGGCCAGAAATCTGCTTCGGGAGGAGGTTGGCGGAACCGCCTCACACACCGAGCATGCCTATGAAGTTGCCCACGTCTTAAAGGGCGTGGGGCTCGGCCTGCTTAAGGGATATAGTGTAACCGACGTTGAAAAGCTATATGCACTCGCTGAGAAACTGGGTGTAGAGACTAAAGGAAAGGATGTGAGGGAGGTTGCCCTTGAGGTCGCTGAAAAAGCGCTGGAAGATTTTAGTAGGACCGAGAAAGAACCGTTAAACTGGATTAAGATAAAGACACCGAAGACTGTTTACGAGACCTGGGAGAAGCTGGGACTCCTGGTATCGAATGTCTATGCCGAGATAGCCAACGCCATGCATAGGTCGACCATGGGGAATGATGCCGATCCAACGAACCTATTGTTGGCCTGTCTGAGGCAGGGCATAGCTGATGGCTGCGGCGGGCTTCACATCGCGACTGACTTACAGGATGTTCTCTTCGGGGTTCCCAGACCCAGAGAGGCCCTTGTGAGCCTTGGAACCCTTAAGGCAGACCACGTGAATATAGCTGTCCATGGACATAACCCTGTGCTTTCCATGAAGATAGCAGAGTGGGCCATGAAACTGAACGATGAGGCAAAGAAGGTTGGAGCCGCTGGGATAAATGTGGTCGGCATATGTTGCACCGGCAATGAGGTTCTTGAACGCCTTGGAATACCGGGGGCGGCTCATAACTCACAGGCCGAGCTTGCCATAGTCACTGGCGCCTTAGATGCCATGGTGGTGGATATACAGTGTATATTTCCAAGCCTCTCCCAAATAGCCTCGTGCTACCATACCAAGCTGATAACGACCGTGCCGTTTGTTAAGATTCCAGGGGCTCAACATATCGAGTTCGATCCTGAGAGGGCTGACGAGGTTGCCGAGAAAATAGTTAGAGAAGCTATTGAGGCTTATAAGAAGAGGGATCCCGAGAAGGTTTTCATACCGAACGTTGTCCAGAGGGCCATAGTTGGATTCTCCGTTGAAGCCATAGTAGAGCTTCTAAAGAAGATAGATCCAGATGACCCCTTAAAGCCGCTCATAGACGTCATAGCTGAGGGCAAGATTAAGGGGGCGGTAGGCATAGTGGGTTGTCCAAGCCCGAAGCTTAGAGACCAGAGGATAACTGAGAGGCTTGCAAAAAGCCTATTAGCAAAGGACGTTTTGATCGTTGCAACCGGATGTACCGCCTATATCCTGGCTCAAGAGGGGTTAATGACGCCTGAGGCGACTATGAAACACGCTGGGCCCGGACTTAGGGAGGTGCTCAGCCTGCTTGGAAAGTTCGCGGGGCTGGACGGGCCGTTGCCGCCTGTGTGGCATATGGGCTCCTGCGTTGATAACTCCAGGATAGCCGACCTTATAAGTGCGCTGGCCGAGAGACTGGGAGTCCATCCTAGCAAGCTCCCAGTGGCCGGCTCAGCACCCGAGTTTATAACTGAGAAGGCCGTCAGCATAGGGACATATTTCCTTGCCCTGGGGATAACGGTTCACGTGGCGCCAGCGCCTAGAATATTTGGAAGCCCGTATGTCGCCTACGTGTTAACGGAGAAGCTTAAGGACATTACTGGAGGCAGGCTGATAGTTGAGTATGACCCTGAGAGGGCAGCGGAAAGGCTTTACGAGGCGATACTTGAGAAGCGCCGTGAACTTGGCCTAGCGTGAGTGAGGGGTGAACCGTGAAGAGAATATTCATAGATCCAGCCAGATGCTTAGGTTGCAAGACTTGCGAGATAGCGTGCTCGATTATCCATAGCAGGTCTAGAAGGCCAGGAGCGCCTATTCTCGCCGATCTCTATAAGGTAGTCCTGGAGAGCCCGCCGCCAACACCCAGGGTGCATGTCCAACTCATCACCAACTCATATTACCCAGCTCTAACGATGCCAATGCAGTGTAGGCATTGTGAGAGACCTCCCTGCGTTTCAGCCTGTATAACCGGAGCTTTACGTAAGGGGTCTGATGGGCGGGTTACGCTCATGGAGGAGAGGTGTATAGGTTGCTGGATGTGTGTGATGGTGTGCCCCTATGGAGCTATAGAGGTTAAGCCAGAATATAAGACTGCTGTTAAGTGTGACATGTGTGAGGGTGAGCCCATGCCAGCATGTGCCGCCTCATGTCCAACCAACGCCATAATTTACTCTGATGCGAAGGAATTTATCAGCGCTAAGCAGAGAAGGATTAGCGAGGCGCTGCGTGAGCTCGTTTATGTTAAGCCGGGCGGGCGCCTAATAGATCTGAGCTGAGGGCAGGGTGCTGCGGCTTGGGCTTTACAGACGGCATTGTAATAGTGGGTTGTGGGGTTGCTGGCGTAGCAGCAGCTGAGACAATTAGGCTTTACGACGAGGAGATCCCGGTAACGGTGGTGACAAAGGAGCCCTATCCATTTTACAGTAGGGCCGAGATAACGGAGGTTCTGGCCGGGTTAAAGAAGCCTGAGGATATTATCATATATGGGGATGACTGGTTTAGGGAGTCTAATATCACCCTTTTAAAGGGAGTTGAGGTAACTGGAATCTTGACAAGTAGACGAAAAGTAGTTCTGAGTGACGGGTCGGCCATAAAATATGACTATCTCATAATTGCCAGCGGCTCGAGGCCAACGCCGCTTAGGATCCCAGGGATTGATATGGAAGGTATCCACCACTTTCAAACATTGGATGACGCGGTGGCCGTTAGCAAGGAGCTTGAGGGTTCATCAAGCATCTTGATAGTTGGTGGAGGGCCGATCGGAGTAAAGGTTGCTGAGGCGGTGGCTAGGCGTGGAGGTCTGAAAAGGATAACTATAGTTGAGAAGCTGAGCTTCCTCCTGCCCAGGTTTCTCGACCCGGAGTGCGCTGGGATAGTTAAGGCCTG
>WAQG01000179.1 GCA_015520395.1 Candidatus Geoarchaeota archaeon | reverse complement strand
CCTCCACGACGTTGAATAGCCTAAAGTAGGCCTCCATCCCACCCTTTATCCTACCATATCCACAACAGCCAACCCAAACCCTCAATGCGGCTCACAGCCTGATGATCCTCTTCAACTCCATGGTGGCGCCCTTAGGATCAGGACTTCTAGTTATGGCCGAGCCAACGATTATAACATGGGCGCCCGCCCTGACTAAGGTTGAGGCCGTCTCAGCCGTTATCCCGCCCGCCACACATATCGGTATTGAGATGCTCCTTGAAAGCGTCCTTATCTCCCTGACCAGGGATGCCGCCGTAAGGCCCCGTGCCCTTTGGACGTCTATCCCAACATGGAGGCATACTGCCTTGGCCCCCATCCTCTCAACCTCTATGCTTCTTATCACAGGGTCTGAGACCCCTATCATGTCCACACAGACCTGCACCCCGTGCTTCTCAGCCTCCTCCACGGCAGCCCTTATCGTCGAGTCGTCCGCCAAGCCTAGCACCGTCACTACGTCGGCGCCGTTTCGAGCAGCCACCTCAACCTCAACTTTACTCGCATCGATCGACTTGAGGTCGGCCACCACAGTTATGTGTGGGAACCGCTCCCTAAGCAGCCTAACAACCCTCATGCCCTCACTCTTTATGAGCGGTGTCCCCGCCTCTATTATGTCAGCCCCTCCGTCGACAACGAGCTCAGCCATCCTTAACGCCTCATTCGCATCGGTGAAGTCGAGTGCCACCTGCAGCAGCGGCCGTGAAGATGGTATTAACGGCATGTCTATTTCAAAAATCCAAGCCAGCCGATTTAACATTAACCCGTCAACGGACTTCAACATTTAAATTCACCCAGCAAGACTCTTGCTGTGGATGGATGTGAGGGGGCCCACAGCCTGCTTGGCAATAAGCTTCCTTTTACTCCTATCAACGGTTAGTGTGTCTGCGATTACGCCAGGCACAGTCTATGACGTATACTTGCTTAATATTTCGGTTAAGATCTACTCGGAAAGGGGGGAGGTGCCCCCCGGGTTCCTGAACGTGGGCGTCCCGATCAACCTAACTATGGATGGTTTAAGTCAGCATGTATTCATCATCAACAGTAGTGCTGTGGCAGGTGGTATCGTCTTTAATCATTATGATGTAGAGAGGGATGAGGATGAGAACGTAGGCGTGGTTTTCTCACTTGACAAGAACTACTCGGTGGTGGAGATTAATGTTACCTCTAAGATATACGTGAGGGTTAGGCCGCCGCCCAAGCTCAGCCTTGAAGAGTCTGGGGGGCTGGGCGACATTCCCGAGCAGGTAAAGTCGAGATACCTGAGCGAAAATGATGCATGGGTGATCGACGACGATATTAAAACGGTTGCGAGGGCCCTACTAGACCCCTCCAACGTCCTAAGAACAATCTTAAACTATGCTGCCTGGATAGACGAAAACATACTGTATCCATATGAGCCCGCCCACCTGGAGCCATGGAACTCCACCCGAACACTCCACCGCGGGGAGGGGGACTGCGATGACAGGGCTGTACTGCTCATAGCGATGGCGCGATCAGTCGGGATACCCGCCTACCTCCAGGTAGGCGGGATCTATGGGGAGTATGAGGATACCATAACCGCCGAGGAGGGGCGGGTGAGATATAGGCTTATAGATGTCGGGTGGCATGGCTGGGCCATGGTCTACATCCCTCCTTGGGGATGGTTAGCCGTGGACCTCACATTCTTTAAAGGTGCAAACATAAGGTTTGTTGCGAGAAACGGGTCAACCTACTTCAGGATAAATACCGACGACCCATTAAACCATATAGTTGGAGCCGCCCTCTACACGGAGAACGTCTTCATACTTGGCAATGTAGCTACCATCGACTACATAGGGCCCTTCAAGGAGTGGGTGAAGCTCCTCCACACTTATGGCATCTTCTGGATTGAGCGGAACGAGCTTATATACCAGGGCATGAAAACACTAGGCTACACGGGGGTCAATGAGGTTAGGGAGGCTGCCACCATGATTGTTTATACAGCCTACGCATTGATAGGCGTGCTTCTGGGCTATAAACTTCTAAAAATCATTCGGAGAAGAATATATTCCCAGCTAGCATAACGCCCCGCTCGGCAGGGGCATTGGACCCGGGGTATATGTTAGTTATTCCACCTTCCCAGCCTCGCCACCCTTTATCTCCACGAGTATCCCCCGCTTAATCTCCATGGCTGTAGCGTTCTTGGCCCCTAGGCCCTCGAAGATAACCTTATAGGCCTCCCAAGGCTCCGACTCGTCCCCACACACATATATGTCGACAGCGGCATAGCCGAACTCGGGCCATGTATGCACGGCTAAATGGCTTTCCGACACTATCACGACCCCGCTTACGCCGAAGGGTCTGAAGTGGTGGAAATCATATTTTATAACGTTCATGTTGGCCTTCCTCGCAGCCTCTAAAAACACCTCTTTTATCCTCTCAACATCGCTCAAAACCCGGGAGTCACAGTTGTACAGCTCGGCGATGATGTGCCTGCCGAGCGGGCTATACTCCTTTCCCTGAAACTCAAGAATCTCAACCCTCGCCATTCCGCCAACACTGATATTCCCCCCGCAAATATAAGCGTGACCCCCCCTCCAGGCCACCTGTAGGGTTGGGGCTGACACCCAAAATGGCTTGCTCTATTCTGCACAGTTAAACGTTTGTTTGGAAGCTGCAAATAACTCTACATTTCCAGATATTTGAGGTTCACTTCAGTCTCCGGGTCGAATAGGTTTATGTGTTCAGGCTTTACAGAAAGGTTGACTTTCTCCCCTATTCTAAAGAGCCTCTCGGCGCCTCTCTCGGCGACGGCCTTTATCACAGCATCCTCAACGACGAAGGTCATGATCGACTCCCTTCCCAAAGGCTCGATTTCATACACCTCGGCCTCAACGTTCAGGGCGCCCTCGATCCTCTCCCTTCCAACTTTGATGTGCTCGGGCCTAAATGTAACTATTATCTCGCCCTGAGGCATCTTTGAAAGCCTTTCTCCCAGGAGCCCCTCGAAACACACCTCGCCTCCCAGAACCCTTACGCAGGGCTCCCCCCCGGGTATCGAGCCCCTTACGATGTTTGATGGAGGATTGCCTATGAAGGTTGCAACAAAGACATTTCTTGGCTCGTTATAGATGGTTTCCGGAGAACCTATTTGCTGAACAACCCCGTTATTTATTACAACGATCGAGTCGGCTATCGCCAGCGCCTCCGACTGATCGTGAGTCACATACACAGCCGTTATTCCAAGGTCCCTCTGCAACCTCTTTAGCTCAGCCCTTATGTATATCCTGAGGAGCGCGTCGAGGTTGCTGAGGGGCTCGTCGAGGAGTAGGATTGCAGGCTCCTTGACCAGGGCCCTTGCTAACGCAACCCTCTGCTGCTGCCCCCCGCTCAACTGTGCCGGATACCTGTCCAGCAGCTCCTCTATATGCAGAAGCTTGGCGACCTCACTCACCTTAGACTCAATCTTGCTGGCTGGAAGCCTCCTCAACTTTAAGGGAAACGCTATGTTGTCGAAGACCTTCATGTGGGGGTAAAGCGCATAGTTCTGAAAGACAAGCCCCACGTTCCTCAGGCTAGGCGGCAGTTCGGTCACATCCCTGCCATCGAAGTAGATCCTGCCGCTGGTAGGCTTGTATATCCCGGCTATCAGGTAGAGGAGGGTTGACTTACCGCTCCCACTGGGGCCCAGCAAAACAAAGAGCTTGCCATCCTCGATGTCCAGGCTAACCTTGTTCACAGCCACCACCCTTCCAAACCGCTTAGTCACCTTTTCAAGCCTTACCGAGACCACAACCCCACACCCCTAGATCTTCATCCCACCCATGGTTGCCTGAAGCACGTACCTCCTGGTAAGGAGGAAGAACGCTATGGTTGGGAGGAGGTAGAATGTGCCGGCCGCCGCCACGACCGGGAGATGAACTATCTCGAGGCTCCCCTCCGAGAGGAGGCTTTCTATGTATGTTGCCAGTGTTTTCTCCGTGGGGGGCAGGAAGACCAGCACATATATTAGATCCTCCCACCCAGCCAGAAACGAGAATATGGCGATGGTCGCTATCCCCGGCTTCACAAGTGGAAGAAGTATTCTCCACCATGTCCCTATC
>WAQG01000178.1 GCA_015520395.1 Candidatus Geoarchaeota archaeon | reverse complement strand
TCGGAGATGTGTATAAGAGACAGCTCATATATACTTCCAAGGATGATTGGGTATTCTAGGGCGGCGGAGCTGATATATCTGGGCAGGACTTTGAGCGCCGAGGAGGCTAGGAGGATAGGCCTTGTCTTCAGGATTGTCCCCGGTGATAGGCTGTTGGAGGAGGCTGAAAGGGTGGCCGACATGCTGGTTAAACAGCCGTTTCAAGCCCTGGTTGAATCAAAGGTTCTTCTGAGAAGGTCTGTCCTAGACGGCTTGATGGAGCATGTGAAGGTGGAGAACGATGCCCTCCTAAGGCTAGTGGGCACGGAGGAGTTTAGGGAGAGGGTAAAGAGGTTTTTGGAGGGTTAGGGTAGCCTGCCCCCAGCTATCTCAGACTCAAGCTCCCGCTTGTTCCTGAACAGCTGTCTAACCCTAACGTCGAGCCTCCTCTCCCTTATGTATGAGGCAACCATGGGTGGAACCAGCTCCTCCCATCCGCCCCCCGCCGCCATGAGCTGCCTTATCCTGGTTGCCTCGTACCTATCCCTGCTGAAAAATGGGATGGGGTGTACTGGGATGCCCGCCTCCCTAAACAGCCTCACGGTCAGTGGATCATTGGAGTAGGCCGTCTTGAAGGGTGGGCAGTAGTGGAGAACCAGGGCGACCCATGTGGAGTGCATGTCCGAGTCCGGGACGCCGACTATCGCAACCCTGTCAAGCAGCCCATCCGCCCTCAGCTGGAGCCATATCATCTCATACCTCTCAGCAAAGGTGAAGGGGTTCTCAGGCCTGTGGCTGTGCTGCGCCGAGCCTATACAGATCACGACTGAGCCCTCACGCTCAAGTATCCATTTAAGGGCGCTGTAGTGCCCCTTATGGAAGGGTTGAAACCTCCCTATGTAGGCCGCTCCAAACAAGGCCTCTTCACCAGCTCAGAGGAGCTTTCTCAAGGGCCGCCTTCTCAAAACCCAGCTTCTCCTTAAGCTCCTTATACCTGACCCTTAGGGTAACCTCGGTGACGTGGGCGGCGGAGGCAACCTCCCTCTGAGATATCCTTATCCCGTTCCTCCTGGAGGCCATGTATATCGCTGCGGCTGCGAACCCCAAGGGGCTGCGTCCAGCAGTAAGACCAAGCTCGCTCGCCTTCCTGACAAGCTCCCTAGCGTCCTCCGCGACGTCTTCGGGGAGGTTAAGGTCCTTGGCTATCTTCACCACATACTCCTCGAGGGGAACCCCCACTTTAAGCTCCCTTGCAAGGGCCCTTGCAATCCTTATAAACCTCGTTCTCTCGGGCTTGCAGAGATCCAGGTTCTTGACGATATCCCTGGCTGTTATCGGTATCCCGTACTTCTTGCTTGTGAGGTAGAGGGAGACGGCCGCGATTATTTTCGGGGCGCATTTCTTCACTAAGCGCTTCTCAATTATCCTTTCGGTAACCTCAAGGGCGTCTTTTATGGCTTCGGCTGGGAGGTTTAGCTTTTCGGCTCCATTGATTATCTCCTTTATCGTCACTAGAAATCGCCTTCTGGCCCGGATGGCCATGACTAGACCTCCTATGGGAGCCCAGAGATCTTAAGCGCCTTCACAAGCTCCTTATACCTGTTCCTAATGGTCACCTCGGTAACCTGAGCTGCCCTCGCGACCTCCTTCTGGGTCCTCCGCTCGCCATGCATGAGGGCGGCTATGTAGACGGCGGCGGCCGCGAAGCCCGCCGGATCCTTTCCGGCCGTGAGTCCCAGCTCCTTGGCCTTGTGTATTATCTCCAGAGCCTTCGCCTGTATTTCGGGGGGTAGCCTCAGGATGTTCATTATTCTCTCAACGAAGTCCACGGGGTCGGCTACGCTGACCTTTATGTTGGCCTCCTTGACGAGCAGCCTGTAGCACCTGGCTATCTCCTTCCTCCTCTGTGGGTCGGAGCCGGAGTACTTCGCGAACTCGTCTAGGGTTATGGGTATCTTGAGCTTTCTACAGGCTGCGTAAAGGGCTGCGGCGACAACGCTGTTTATAGACCGGCCCTTAACAAGCCCCTTCTCGACGGCCTTCCTATAGATCAGCAGGGCCTCGTCCTTAACGGTCTGGGGCAGGCCGAGCTGGCTTGCAAGCCTATCTATCTCGTCTATCGCCTGGAAGAGGTTCCTCTCTATAGCCGTGCTGACACTAACCCTATGCCACCTTCTAAGCCTTATAGCCTCCATCCTCTGCTTGGGGGTCAGCCTCTTCCCAGAGGCATCCTTACCCCTCCAATCAATGGTTGCGGATATGGCGGAGGGGACTGCGAGATGCGGATATATGGGAGCCCCAACACGGCTCCTCTTCTCCCTCTCCTCACTGGTAAAGGCCCTCCACTCGGGCCCCTGATCAACCATCCTTGCACGGATGACCGCGCCACAGTCCATGCAGGTTATCTCCCCCCTCTCGGGGGACCTAACAAGCCTGGTGCTACCGCATACCGGGCATACCTCCACCTCATCAAGACTCCTAACTATGAACTCACCACGGGTTGTCCTAATCGTGGGCATACATCTCACCTCCCAACCACAACATATATATCCAACCCCACCAATTAAACCAGGATCTTATATATAAATGTTTCCAAAACATCAAATATCCAACGTCAAATTTCTATGCATCAAGAAAGAATAAAATATGATCCAGCAACCCAACATGGAGCAACACACCCATCAACAGGGACATATATATCTCTTACTCCCAACAAGCAAAACCGGCGACCCCAAAGTTTCTGCGTTAGCCTGGGGCAAGCATCGAGGCTACAACCTTGACGAGCTGATCCCTTGTATATCTGGTTGCAAGCATCACTATTTGGTAGGTTTTTCCGCCATAATAG
>WAQG01000177.1 GCA_015520395.1 Candidatus Geoarchaeota archaeon | reverse complement strand
GAGGAGAAGTGGGAACTCATGGCCCAGCGCACCGGCCTCCCGATACCCTTCGTCCAGCTCCGCGTGGTGGATGAGGAGATGAGGGACGTGCCCAGAGACGGCAAGACCATGGGCGAAATAGTGGTAAGGACCCCCTGGGTGACCCGCGAGTACTATAAGGATCCTGAGAAGACCAGCAAGGCCTGGAGGGGAGGCTGGTTCCACACCGGCGACATAGCGGCATGGGACGAACACGGCCACGTCCTGATAATGGACAGAGAGAAGGACGTCATTAAGAGCGGAGGTGAGTGGATCTCCTCTCTACGCCTAGAGGACTTGATAAGCCAGCACCCCATGGTAGGCGAAGCAGCGGTAATAGCGGCTGAGCACCCCAAGTGGGGCGAGCGGCCCATAGCTGTCATAGTGCCCCGCCCAGGATACGAGGACAAGCTGAAGCCCGAGGACATCATGGAGCACCTCAAACAGTTCGTGGAGAAGGGTACGATACCCAAGTGGTGGCTTCCCGACAAGGTCATCATAACGACGGAGCTCCCCAAGACCAGCGTAGGCAAAATCAACAAGCGTGCCCTTCGCGAAAAGTATGGAAAGGTGCTGGTTTCCGGGTAGCATCACTAAACCTTTTTTATTCATAAACAACTAAAAGAATGTTTTATAGTAGGCAGCATGGCATTTTAGACACGTCTCTGTAAAACGCCAAAGCCGCGTATTTCAACGCCTCCGAGATTGTCGGGAAAACATGCACAGCATCTATAATATCGTCAATTGTCATGCCGCTCCTCATAGCTAGCGCCGCCTCGTGTATAGCCTCGGCCGCGTTCGGCGCAACCATGTGCACACCAACGATTCTCCTGGTTCCTGGGTCTACAATCATTTTAATGAATCCCTTATTGTAGCCTAAAATCTTCGCCTTAGGTATGTGTGTAATGTCCACCACTCTGCACGCACAAACACCAGTCTTCTCCATGAACTCTCTTTCCGTCATACCTACTCTGGCAAACTCTGGGTCCGTGAAGACGGCGCGGGGCACTATGGTATAGTCCATGACCAGGTTACCGCCCAGGGCATTCATAGCAGCAATATAGCCCTCCCTTGCCGCTACAGGTTCTAACATGTACCCATTTATACAATCGCCAGCAGCATAGATCCCTTCAGCAGCCCGGAGATGCTCATCGACTACTATGAAGCCCTCGGAGGAGACGCGTACACCCACCTTCTCTAGTCCTAGCCCCTCTAGTACGGGTTTCCTGCCTGTCGCCAAATATATGTAGTCGGCGTCCTCCGTCTTCTCGACGCCTTTTTTGTCGCGATAATATATCCTCACACCACTATGTGTTCTCTTCACACCTAACAGGGATACACCAGTTTCAACCCCTACGCCATCCTCGCTCAGGACTTGTTCTAAGAGCAAACCGACTTCCGGCTCCTCCTGGGGAAGCAGTCGGGGGCTCCTCTGCAACAATGTCACATTAACTCCGCTCCGAGCCATGATCTGAGCTATCTCTACACCCTGAGCCCTTCCGCCTAAGATCACGATTTTCGAGGGATCCACCTCAAGGGTGAAAAGCTTCTCGTTATCCAGTATCCTGTCCTCAGCCTCGTTAAGCCCTTTTATGGGTGGTCTCCAAGTCTTGGCCCCGACAGCTATAACCGCGCTCCTATACCTGATTTCCTTCCCCTCAACCTCTAACACACCTTTATCACTGAACCTCGCCGTACCCTCAACATAATCTATGCCGAGCGACTCGAGAAGCGACTCATACCTTTCTTTCCTTAATTCCGAGGAAACCCTTTTCGCCTCACTTAAAAGCTCCTTTAACCCCACAGCTACACCTAACTTCTTAGCTACCGATAACCTTGACAACATGAATTTCGTCGGTACACAACCATAGTTCACACATGTGCCACCTAGGGGGCCCCGACTCACCAGGAGAACTTTAGCGCCTCGTTCGGCAGCAACCGTCGCGGCAGAGAACCCTGCTGCCCCGCCGCCTAAAACTACCAGGTCGTAGTGCAAGAAATCCACCCGTAATGACCTAAGGGGTAGACACTTATAAACTAATCACGAATTGCTATTACAATTAATAATGTCCAGGCAGGACCCTTTAAGAAGCCATGCAGCTCAAACATAGTGGGGCAATATTAATCTTAGATAGACTGGTGGGGCTGCGGGGATTTGAACCCCGGACCACGGGGGCCCAAGCCCCGCATCCTGGCACTTCTCAGCACTTCGTCGCACTATTACACAGTTAAGATATTAAAACGAGAATATAGACGCTTTCTTAAAAGGCTTATCAAATAGTTGTCAAAAGAGGTTTCATCACCGCTACAAAGATAGGTTCTTTTGGCTATGCGACAGCAAGAACATAATCTTAGTGAAGTCATTGATCCCTTAGGAGAAATCTACAAATGTTGGGGGCTGTAGGAATGAAAGAATTTAGAGTTGGTTCAATTTATACAGCGAAACGTTTACCTATGTATTACAAGTTTGTCGGGTTCAACCCCCTACATTATAAGAAGTGTAGAAACTGTTCAATACTACCATGTCTGCATGGGTGGATGTAATTACGAAGCCTACGTAAACTATGGGACGCCTTTTGTACCATCATGCGGACTTTCCTTCGGCGAAAAGCAACTCGAATTATTAATAAAATTGCGTTTACTATTAAAATATAGAGATGTTATAATAAAATACATTAGGAATATAGATTCCTTTCTGGGAATTAAATCTTGAACCTGGCAAATACCGGAAAACGAAGTGAGGGTCTACGAATGCTTAAGAGGGATCCTGACACCATTTATGCCCTACATATAGGTAAGAGGTTCTGGCCTGAGCAGGTGGTTTTGTTTGTTGCTCGGAGCCTTTCCCAGGTGCTGCGGTACCCGTTTGTGATTCTGCTAAGGGATCTTATAGCCGTAATAATGGCCGCCACGGTATCTTTCAACGAAGTCGTTTTCCTGACCGCAGAGGTTTCACTACTCCTCATACTCATCTTTGCATTGACCATGTTCTCGGAGGTCTACGGGACAGTGCTTTACGCCAAGATCTTCACATCGATATGGAAGGACCTGGCCAGCAAAATTGCCCGTCTGCCCGGGCTGAACGGGCTGAGTGCGGGTGAGTATCTTGGAAGATTCTCGGACGCCCTCTCGGTTCCGGCGGTCGCCCTACTGCCGGTTAGCCTGTCCCATGTTATCGGGTTCATAGTGATAGCCTACACGTTATACGTGCTGAGCCCCCTTCTCTCGGCCATAATCCTAACGATCCTGATCCCGCTAAGCATGGTGGTTATGTGGTTCTTCGGCTCGAAGGCCATGGTCAGGCAGGCCGAGGCAAGAAAACTATACGACACCGTCATGAGCGACTTCAAGAACCTTATAGACGGCCTCACAAGCTTCAAAGCGCTGGGCAAGACACACTACCTCATCGAGAAGTTCGGCGAATCGGTCAACAGATACTTCTCAAAATACAAATCGGCCACCAAAGGATTCATCATGGCCCAGCGATTCGTCTCACTGATATGGTGGTTCTCACCAATAATATCCATAATAATCGGCCTATTGTTAGTGTCTCAAGGATTACTGACCATACCCAATCTGATGGCATTCGCAGTCAGCATCAACTCCATCATGCCTCCGCTCGACTCACTAATACGAAGTATAAGAAACTGGTTGGAGGCTAAGCCGAGCATTAGAAGAGTACGCACGTTCATGGAATTACCTGAAGAGGCCTCAGGAAATGTTAATCTATCTAAACAAATAAAACACGTTATGTATGATAAAGTATTCTTCAGATATGATAAAAAAGGTGAATATATCCTGAAGGGTGTAAATCTCGAGATTAGGCGCGGAGAATGTGTAGCCATAGTTGGTAGTAGTGGCACTGGTAAATCCACTTTGGTCAAACTTCTCCCCAGACTGATTGAACCTGAGAAGGGTCTCGTAGGGATCGACGGCATCGATGTACGCGAGTTTAACCTCAACGATTTACGAAGAAAAGTAATATATGTCAATTCGCATGCGTATCTCCTTAATGCGACTATAAGGGAAAATATAGCGTTAGGCGATGAAATATCGGACCATGAGATATGGGCCGCTCTCAAAAAATGTAACGTGGACTTCGTGAATAGCCTGGAGGACACCATACAAGAGTGGGGACAGAACCTTTCAGAAGGCCAGAGACAAAGAATAGCACTGGCACGAGCAATCGTCAGGAAACCCGAAGTTCTTATACTCGACGAAGCCCTCTCAGGCGTAGACTCCAAAACTGAAGGATACATTATATCTAACATCAAAGCAGAGGTACCAATCCTGGTAATAGTTAGCCACAGACTATCAACCATAACATCGGCCGACAGGATCATAGTGTTAAGTAAAGGTAGCATAGTATGCCAAGGGAAACACCACGAACTTATCGAAACATGTCCAGAATACAAAGAACTTGTGGCCAGACAACTAATAAAAGAAGACTAGGATACCCACAAAGCTATAATAACGAACGGAGAATAGTAGTCATGTTCTAGCCAATGTAGATGCGGTATCTACATTGGTGCCATTCCAGTCGAAGGTTAAGTAAAGGTTCTCAGAAAAACACCATATTTCATTAACATAAACATAATTATGAGGGCATTAAGTTCTGGCATGCTCCGAGGTTTAATTGAAATTAACCTTGGCACTTAACCTTAGTAGCAGTGGGAACATCAGGTGCCTACCTGGATCTCCGTTTTACTACTAAGGGTATTGATTTACTTTGTATAGTAGACTCCATGAGGAGGGCTGCCTGCGAGAACCTCTCCACCACCGGGTCCATGTCTCGTGCCCCGATTTCCTTCTTGTGCTTCCTCTCATTTAGGCTCATGGTGCCACCGCGCCTCGTGCCTGAGGTTGGTGGGGCCGCGGGGATTTGAACCCCGGACCACGGGGGCCCAAGCCCCGCATCCTGCCAGGCTAGACGACGGCCCCTGGCACTCCATGGAAAAGGGTAGTGTGGTTGGGTTTTATTCTTTGTTTTTGACGCCGAGTATTTTGCTGAGCCTGTCGGAGTGCTCGAAGTATATGTGGAGAGCCAGCGCGTATGGCTGGGTTAGTGTAGTGTTGCAGTAGGGGCACCTGTCCGTGTTGAGGGTCTCTGCTATGTCGTCGAGCACGTTTAGGTCGACGAGACTCTTATCAGGTATCTGGCCTGAGAGGCTGCTGGTCCTGGTGAGGAACCATTTCTTCTCCGTTCGAAGCTTGATGGTCTCACCTGTGTAGAGGTGTATCTCGACGAGGGATCCCTTGCTTCTGTCGTGGAACTTGATCATTTTGACCGGTATGCCCCTCTTCCTTAGGGCCTCGAGGAGGTTTAGGGCCTGCTCATCTATATATGTGGACACGGGCACGCACCTTCCGTGTGGTGGAGGTCTTATGGTGGCCCCTGGAGGGGCTCTATATAAAGATTAGGTTTGTCCTACTTTTCCTGTGACTCGGCCTCGGCGAGCCTCTGCTCGGGGTCCGTGTTCACATAGTTAACGGAGTACTGGATGGCCAGGTTCTTGGTGGCCTCGTGGAGGGCCACCCAGTCCTCGTATCTCAGCCGCCACCCCACAGCCCCCGCCAGGTCGTCCACTTGTTCCGGCTTCCTGGCTCCAGGTATGGGGACGACGACAGGGCTGCTGGCGATAAGCCAGTTGAGGGCGACCTGCACCGGCTTCTTGCCGTACTTCTCGCCTATTTCTCGGAGAAGCTTCACAACGCTCCAGACGCGGCCGTAGTTGTCTGGGTGAAATACGGCGTTACCCCTCCTAACGTCGTGAAACTCGTAGCTGCCTGGCTCGTACTTGCCTGTAAGCGCGCCCTTAGCTATGGGGCTCCACGCCTGCACCGTTATGTCGTGGAGCTCGGCATATGGGATTATCTCCTCCTCCGCCCATCTCTCCACCAGGTTGTACTTAACCTGGACTACCTCCACATCCTCTCTGGCCAGGCACTCGCGGAACTTGTCTATAAGCTCCACTGGATGGTCGCTCAACCCTAGATGGCTAACCTTGCCCAGATGCACAAGCCTCTCCATAGCCCTCGCATACACGCATACTGGGTAATTGCTCCAGCAGGGAGGCCAGTGGGCCAGCAACACGTCCACATGGGTGAAACCGAGGTTCTTGAGGCTCTTCTCCAAGGCTCTCGGTATATCTATAGGGTTCAGGAACTCCCCGGGAATCTTGGTCGATACCACCACGTCGTCCCGCGGTGCATCAGCCTCTCTAAGCGCGTATCCCAGGAGGTACTCACTTAGGCCAGCACCATAAACCATGGCGGTGTC
>WAQG01000176.1 GCA_015520395.1 Candidatus Geoarchaeota archaeon | reverse complement strand
TCTGGGGCAGGATACATAAATATGACATTAGGCACGGGATGGGCACTGTTTTAAGCTGGCTCAACTATCCGGAGAGGCCGGCCAAGGGCTGGGATTTGACAGTCAACCCGGCAGGGGGCCTAAGGGTCTCGTCGGGCGCCAGCTGGAGGGAGATCTACGTCTTCGGCATGGGTGACTCCTACTGCGTCATACCAGGTGGCCAGAGCGGCTGGAGATTCAGCCCTCACTGGTCAGACCAGCTCCCCCTCTGGATGACGGGCAAATACAAGAAGTTCACGATGCCTCCAACCCCTGAGGGCCTTGAAGAGTATGAGGCGAAGCTCGTCGTGAGGGGTGGTTAATATTGGACAGGAAGGTATCGGTAATCCTATCCATTATACTCGGGATGGCCTCGGCATATGCCGTGATGGCGGCAGGATACCCCCAGCTGACCTTCATAGCCGGGGTGCTCGCCGGGATAGTCTCTAAAAGGCTAATGGATGCCCTCGCCACAGGCCTGGCCTCACCCCTACTCACAGTTCTCGTAGGCTTGGCCCAGCTCTCGGCCATAAATCCGTTTGGAGTCCAAGCCGCATTCTCAGCACTTTCAACCTACCTTGCCATCTACATCGCTTATGTAATGGTTCTTGGGTTGCTGGGTGGAGCCGCTGGATATGAGGCTAAGGAGCTCGTCTACAGGCGATAGGCTCGTTGGGGAACTTGCGAGACTCATGTTGTGCTCTAGCTATGTGGTTGTGCTAACCGGGGCTGGGATGTCGGCTGAAAGTGGGATACCCACGTTCAGGGGCCGCGATGGCCTGTGGAGGAAGGTTGATCCTGAGAAGTTCACAATAAGATATTTTATGGAGCATCCCTACGAGTGGTGGCAGCTGGCCGTGAGGCTGGCCGAACCCTTTCTCAAGGCCAGGCCATCCAGGGCCCATAGGATTCTGGCAAGGCTTGAGAAGGGCGGGCTTGTTAGGGTTGTGATAACCCAGAACATCGATGGCCTTCACCAGAGGGCGGGAAGCCGCAACGTTATAGAGCTGCATGGAAGCCTCGACAAACTAGAGTGCCCCATATGCCATAGGGAATACCCAGCCAGGAGGTTTCTGAGAAAGGTCAGGCGGGGCATTATACCGGCCTGCGAGGTTTGCGGGGCGATCCTCAAGCCCTCAGCGGTGCTGTTTGGGGAGCCGATACCCAGAGACGCCTTCGACAGGGCCTTGGAACACTCGAGGAAGGCCGACCTCTTCCTAGTTCTAGGCTCCTCCCTAGCCGTCGAGCCAGCAGCCCTCCTACCCGAGCTTGCCAAGGAAAGCGGTGCAATGCTTGCAATAATCAACCTTGACCCAACACCCCTAGACAGCAAGGCTAACCTGGTCATAAACAGGAGGATCGGGGAAGTGCTTGCAAAGCTGGAGAGGATTCTAAAGCCGTTCCTCCAAGAATAGACATCCGGCTGGGCTGAAGATCTAAAAGCCCTCTCAACCCTATATCGAGGCTGCCGTCAAGTTAACGCACCCCCTTAGCTATAAGAGATCCGAGATTCTCGAGAATTTTAAGTTGCGACATGGCTTCTTATACTGCCACCCCTTTTCCAGCCATTCAAACACTCCTCCCTCGATCTCGGTAGCTTTAACCTTCACTTCTATTATAGGCAGGGAGCATGGGGAATCGGCGAGCTTGATCCCGTTTAATCAGGGTTTTCGAAGGTAAAGTATCCAGATAGTAATCCATCCAAATACAAAGTTTGAGGAGAATAACTCTGTGAAGTGAGCAAACCGTATAGCACTAGGCATAAACTCGTTGGGGATTATTAAGCTAGCACTCATTAACACTGAGAATAGGAGAGCCGTAGCCAATCCTGTTCTTACCCAACTTCCCTCCATCATCTCCACCACTAGAACGGCCAACGCCGCAAATATCAAGCCTCTAATAGCTTGAAATGGAAGTATCCACCATGGCAGTTGAAGACCTGTATAGTATTCTTGGGCCGCTTGACCCGCCAACGGCATAAAAACGAACATCCCAAACAAAATATAGACTACCACGTAGATGCCGGCAATTAACGATAACTTCCATGCCCACTGACTTGAAGACATATTTAATTTCCTGCTAGTTTCAGATTTTCCTCCCATCCGCCCATAGACTTTAACTATCATCGGCGAAAATAGGGCAGCTGTAATTGCTCCCTGAGCGAAGAATCGTGGAACCATTTCAGCTGGTACTATCTCTACTAGATATTGGAGAAACACTACAGTTTCAATTTGGCTTAAAAAAGTCATTATGCCGAAAAATACTAGGAAAACAGCTATGGCCAGGCGCCAACCGGCCCATCGAGAGTGAATTATGAGGAAGCTCAAAACGACGGTATCCAGAAAACACATCAAGGCCAAGGCGGCCAAAGCGGTCGATGGGTCGATCCTTTCGGAACCAGGTAAACCAACAACGGTCGTAGCTATAGAAAAACAGAGTAATAGCAGTAATGTCGATAACAATACTTTTCCAAAGAGGATTATTAACTTCATCGAAGGTAACTGGGCAACTACCATTATATAAGTGCTTTTGCTAATGACTAGGTGTTGTCAGGTTAATGCATCTTCATTTCTAGGGGGTTTGGAAGAAGCGGACATCTCTATTGGATTGTATCGAGCTTGGCAAAGATTATCTATCCCCCTTGTTTCTCTATAAGTGGTGTTCGCACATGTTTGCCTCACTCTATGTTTCTAGGCTTGCTAAGCTTCTGGTTAATTACTCTGTTCACCTTAAGAGGGGTGAAGAGGTTCTCTATAGGTCGAGCTATGAGGCCTTGCCTCTGGCGGTGGAGGTTGTTAAGGCTGCCGTCTCCGTGGGCGCCTACCCGCTGGTCTGGTTTGGAGACGAGGTTCTCCAGGAGGTTCTCTATAAGCACGCCGACGAGGATCTACTTAAACATGTTCCCGGCGTGGAGAGGTATATCATGGAGAACATTGACGCGACCATCCGCGTCGTCTCAAGCACCCACACCAAGCATCTAGCCTCAATAGACCCCGCGAAGATAAGGGTTGCCAGCGCCGCCCGCAGAGAGCTGACCGAGATATTCATGAAGAGGAGTGCTGAGGGCAGCCTTAAGTGGGTTGTCACGGCATACCCGACGAAGGCCCTAGCCCAGGAGGCCGGGATGTCCTACATGGAGTACGCGGACTTCGTATTTAAGGCCCTGAAGGTCGATCAGGAGGATCCCATTAACGCCTGGGTGACGCAGGCGGAGATGCAGGAGAAGATCGCGAAGCTCCTCTCAAAGGTGTCCGAGCTTCACTTCACCGGCCCCGACCTGGATCTCAGGATAAGGGTTGACGGCAGAACCTGGGTTAACGACGACGGGAAGCACAACATGCCGGGAGGCGAGGTCTTCACCGCGCCCATAGAGGACAGCGCTGAGGGCCACATAAAATACACCTACCCGGCGGTCTGGCGTGGGAAGGAGGTGGAGGGGGTCAAGCTGACCTTCAGGAGGGGCGTGGTTGTTGAGGCCCGTGCGGAAAAGGGTGAGGAGTTCCTTAGGAAGATGCTGGAGACCGACGAGGGCGCCAAGAGGATAGGCGAGCTCGCCTTCGGCCTAAACTACGACATAACCAGATTCACCAAATCAATACTATTCGACGAGAAGATAGGCGGGACAATCCATATCGCTCTAGGCGCAGCCTACCCCGAGTGCGGAGGCAAAAACAAGAGCGCCATCCACTGGGACATGGTAAGGGACATGAGAAACTCAAAGGTATACGCCGACGGAGACCTGATCTACGAAAACGGAAAATTCATAAAAAGCATAATATGAGCAGAAACCACCCCAAACCTTTCCACAAGCACTAATCCTTTATCACCCTTACCTATCACCCTCTCAAGAGTCTTTTGAGGCACCTCTGATTCTATGGGCTGAAACGTATAATGTTGCTGTGTTGTCAAGTTAACACCCCCTAACTTCTGGGGATTAGGGAGAGTGAATCCTCTAATAGCTTAGCTTGATAGCACTATGCATTATCCTTTCAGGAGGCATTGTTCTAATTAAGGGTAGGTTACAATGGATGGATAATAAATAAATCATGGTTGAACCCCTTTAGACATTGCAATGTGTATCTTCTCTGCTATCGAGGTTCTGGTAACCTTTACGCTTATGCTGATTGGAGTTTATCAAGTTGCATCAAAATATAAACTTTCAACGATGCTTATCATATTGCTGTTTCTGGCAAGCTTCCTTAAATATCTCGATTTACCTCCAGGGAATTTTAACTATGCGCTGATCTTTCTCCTCCAGGGCTTCGAGCTCTTCCTCCCCTTCTCATTCATCATGGGCATCTATATTGACATGAATAAGGATCCCTGGAAATATAGGCTGGATAGGGAGCAGTATAGGGACTCCTTTATGGGACGCGCCTACATCTACTGGCACATAAGGAACAATTTCCCCTTGGTGGCGAAGCTAAGCTCCCTTATCTTAATGCAACTAGGCTCGGCGGGCGGCGTATTCTTAATCGTCACTAACGTGCTGGTCTGTCCTGGAGCAGCGGTGCTGGCAATACTGATAATAATATTTAGCTTCATAGCGCTGATCCTAATCCCACAAATCCTAGAGAAGGGCTATGAAAGCCTGCAGTATAGAGGAAACATACAGATATAGCCCTGCCCAACCAGCTGTGAAAAGGCTCGTATGCTTTCATATCCGTTAAGAGCTTGAGAAGGATAAAACACCTCCGAGAACACACACTATTGATGTAGCCTATCGTCTCACCATTAAGTACAAGCTCTAAGACTTTCATTAGCTGCCGGATCCCCAGCATCGTATCTGATTATAACGTTGGAGTCAATAAAGACCGAATTCATCCTCCGCCTCCCTTAAAGCCCTCTCGACCTTTTCCCCTCCACCTTTATAGATCCGAAAACTTCCTCAGCAATATCCCTACCTAGTATCTTAACTATGATAACCTCTCCATCTCAACTCCTTTATTTTACTTAAGGGGTCTAAGAACACCTCTCTCATGCCTGGCCCGTATAATCACAGACAACCCACCCTGCCCCCACATCTAGTTATCCACATTAGCAGTTAAATGACTTTTATAATGATATTCAAGCCGAGTCCCAACGCCGAAGGCTACTAATCCACTTCGTCACTACTTTCCGTTTTTCCCATGAAATCTCTAAACTTGAATTCCCTCCCGCAATGTGGCTACATACCAATGAACTCCGCAGCTATGGGGGTGCTGGCAGGCTCGGCTACACGCACCTCTCCATAAGCCACCACGCCGGGTTCTATGCTGTGGGGCCTGTGCACGTCGATTGGGCTTAAAGCAGGAACTGACACCTGAAGGCCTTCCTCTTCTTTAAGCGGGGATCTCCCTCAGGCATGTAGCCTTCCGCGCCTCCGCAACCCCCGGCCTTCCCGAGGCTCTACGCAGAGATACTGGTGCATGCCACTGGCTACTGGAGGTAATCAGTCATGTAGCTTAGGGCTAAGAACGTAAATTTATGGTCAGCTGAGGTGCGCTTAGCGCTGCCTTACGTATCGCCGTTATATAAGGGATCGCTTTATAAGTAGAGCACTGAATCTTCATTTCACGATGCTCCTGCCAGCTATGTTCAGGCCACCCCTTTTCATCCTTCTTAAGGCGGCGAGAAGAGTTAGCGTCTCAAGCCAGTATGGTATGGTCAGGGCGGTTAAGACAAGTATTAAGTATAGGGGCGGTCCAGCTAGAGTCACATATAGGAGGAAAAGGGTGGTTGTAAAGACGGTGTAGACGGCCGTTCTCGGGAGCACGGTTCCCCTAATCACTATGTAGGAGGCCAGTAAGGGAGGGAGGTTCTTGGATAACTCGTACTTCCCATCAACCCTCCTCTGGGCAAGCCCCTCCCTCTCCAGCCTCTCTAACACCCTCTGAGCTCTCCCAGGGCTTCTATAGCCTAAAACCCTTTGAGCCTCCCTCACCCCAATGGGCCCTCCATGGCTGAGAAGAGTCAGGTAGGCCCTCAAATCCTCAGTCCTCACCCTAAGCCCCTCCAAAAAATAGATAAGGTTTTTGTTATTCTAGATCCTCCTAATGATTAGATAAGCTATCATTGCTGTGAGAAGTGCGACGCTTATGGCCACTAGGACATTCTCAAGGTCTTTGGGTTGGGTTCCCCCGGATGTTATGGTTGGGCTGGGCTCGCTAGGCGGCGTCTCCGGTATCTCTTCAATTGGGTAGTTCCAGCCGCACCCGGTCACCTTAACTAGCACAGCACCTTCGACCTCATGATAAGGCTTCCAGGAGCCACCATCGTAGACTATTCTGCTGTTCCACCCCGCGAGGCCGGGCCTGGCTACGTCGAGGATCTTCTCTAGATCATCCCCTCCAATCCCCCTCAGAACGCCTATCCTGATGAGCCATCTAAGTTCATAGTCCAGGGCGCTCTTAAGCTCCTCCTCACCCACCTTAGGCTTAAGCCTTACCACCGAGGTGCGGCGCTCCTCCAGCCTTACATCTATTTCGAGGCCGAAAAGAGCTGAGATGAGCTTCCTGACTTCGTCCTCCGCGATTTCTCGGGAGTCCTCCGCAGTAACCTCCGCTATAATGTTTCCTTCAGCCTCCATCCTGGCCAGCATCACTGTCACCCGGGTTGAGTTATCGGTTTTTGTTAGCGTGACTTTGAAGGGCCCCTCATGGCTAAGCTCTCCAGCATTGACGACCCATCCCATCTTCTCAGCGGTAGTGAGAAGGCTTGGGGTTACGTTAAGGTTCCCTAAGACGATGCTGCTCAGATACCTGACCACAGACTCCTCAACCCTGGTCACCTCCGACTCCACCCTAACTGTGAGGTAGCTTTCAGAGCTGTCAGGGTAGAGCTTCTGGGTTGAAACCAGAACAACAACCTCATTGCTGAGATGACTCCTGTAAAGATACGCCTTCCCACCCCACGAGTAGTTCACAACAACCACATTAGAAAGCTCCTTGAAGGGTGAGAGGTCATAGCTGACACCCGGCTTATTAAGCACCACCTCTATAGAGGCCATATCGGATGGGTCAAAACAGCAGGATACAGCGCCCTGCAACACCAGCAATCCGAGGAATACGGCGGTCAGGCAAACTAGAAACCTCCCCACCATACATAACCACCACCTAAAGCATGACTAAAGAGAAGCGATAAACATGACTATTACAATCCAAAATAGGGAGCGCGTCCCATTTTGAGACACTAAAATAGGCCAGATCGGAAAGGGCATAGCCTTCTCTATAGGGAGTAACATACGGGGTCATCATAAGTTGCAAAAATGCTCGCCAAAGCTATATGTGCAAATACTAGTAGTGGCTAGAGCCTCCTAAGAGGGGAGCCTATCCGCAACCTAAAGTCTGTCCCGGCAATTGGAAACGGTGGTAGCTATAAGAGGTCTTGTAGATTATAAAGATATTGGGGGAAAGCTGGATAAGATAGTAGCAATTATGTAGGTATCAGTTGCCCTTCGCTCAGATAATTGGACTTTGGCAAGTGATTCTTTAGATTGCTTAACTACAGCACCTCTGGATGTGAAATTTTTGTATCTGGCCTGTTTGAGATGGGCTAGTACTGAGTTGATAGCTCAACATGAGCCCAGTTAGCCACTACAAGAACGCCCCCGCTGGGACGTGACACAATACTTATATTAAGTCTCCCCGAACTATCGGTCGAGATGACTCTTCTCGATGAAGTTCTAGAAACAGTCTCCCGTCTGGACATCCGCTACATAAACATCCTTTTCACAAATCTCATTGGAAAGTTGCACCTCGTCTCTATCCCGGCATCCGAGCTTGAAGACGCTGTTAAACACGGTGTCGGCTTCGATGGATCCTCGGCTGGGTTCGTGGGCGTTGAGGTAAGTGACCTGCTCTTAAAGCCTGACCCATCCACATTCGTCGTGCTGCCCTGGGAGAAGGAGCCCCGAGTAGGGGCTATGATAGGGGAGCTTTACAGGGAGGGAAGGCCCTTTGAGCTCGATCCCCGCGGGATATTGAGGAGGGCTTTGAAGAGGCTTAGGGAAGTGCTGGGCGACGATGTCGAATACATGGCGTCGCCCGAAGTCGAGTTCTGGCTCTTCGTCAGGGGCGATGGTGGGGAGGTAAGCTTTCACGACGATGCGGGCTACTTCTCAGCTCCCCCGAAGGACAGGGGATACAATATACGCCTGGAGATAGCCGAGGTCCTCAACTCCATGGGCATTCACCCCGTTAAAATCCACCACGAGGTTCCGCCTGGAAAGCATGAAATAGACTTCAGGTTTGGCCCAGCATTAAAGATAGCGGACGCCACGGTCATGTACAAGTTTGCGGTAAGATCCATCGCGGCGAGGCACGGACTTATAGCCTCCTTCATGCCCAAGCCCTTCTATGGACAGTATGGGGCTGGCATGCATACACATCAAAGCCTAATGAACTTAAAAAGCCGAAGCAACCTCTTCTACGGCCCCAACTACCAGAACCTGTCGAAGCTAGCCCTGAACTACATAGGGGGACTGATAAGACATGCCAGGGAGATAGCCGTGTTAACGAACCCCACGGTAAACTCATATAAGAGGCTTGTGCCGGGCTGGGAGGCCCCGGTGTACGTCACGTGGGCTAGGTATAACAGGTCAGCTCTGATAAGGGTTCCAATGACAACCGACCCGAGGAAGGTCAGGATAGAGTACAGGGCAACCGACGGCTCGTGCAACCCCTATCTAGCCTTTGCAGCCATGCTGACTGCAGGCATCGTCGGGATCAAGGAGTCCATAGAGCCTCCACCCCCCGTGGAGGAAAACATATATAAGATGACCCCTGAGGAGAGGAGGAGGCGCGGCATCGACACCCTACCGGGATCTCTTGGCGAAGCCATAACTGAGGCTGAGAAGAGCATTATAGTCAAAGAGGTGCTAGGAGAAGAAGCTTTCAACAAGTACATGGAGGAGAAGAGGAAGGAGTGGTTTGAGTATAATGTTATGGTTCACGAGTGGGAGCGGAAGAGGTACCTGGACCTCTAGTCCCTAAAAATCGAGCTTGAGCCTCCGAAGAGCCTTCACCAATTCCCACTCCAGATCCGTCAACTCGGTAGGCTTCTCCTTCATGCTCACCAGAACCCCCAGGCCTATAAGGGCCGCCCCCGCCACCTCACTAACCACGGGTGCTGGGAGGAACATGAGCCCCGCCCCAATCTTAACCAGCCTAGATCCCGACTTGTGAGGCCTCCTCACACCCCTCAGAATCCTGCTGGAGCCATTTAGCGTTCCGTAGAGCTGAGTATAGGCCCTGTTCAGACTCTCCAGGTAATCCTTCAGATCCTCAAGGGATTTTTTCATCCTCCTCTTACCCATGCCAAAAACTATAGGGGGTCTTAGGGATTTAAGTGGGGCTGGTCTGGAGATGCAAGTAACATTCACAGCCACCCAGCAATCATTCAGGAGTGACAATGATTTTCATTGAAGTTTCCTGGAATAAGCCTAGCGTCAAGGGTATTACGATGCATATGGGAGCGACAAGCTTAAATGGGTGGTTGCCCTCGGTTAATTATGGCGTATGATGTTGAGAAGGTTGAGCGGATAGTTGAGAGGGTTTTTGAGTTTAAGCCCAATGCGCTTGAGGTCTATCTTGTCGTTGACCTTCTTGTCAAGGCTCTTATTGATGGGGTGGCTGCTGAGGATCAGGCAAGTATAGTCAGGGCTATAGCGACAACGGCGGCGATCCACTATTTTGACGCACAGGGTAAGCCCATAGATTACGAGAAGGTGCAGGCCGCCGCCGCCGACTTCGTCGACACTATTAACAAGCTTTAGAACAGGGCTGCTCCGGTAGTATTCATATACCTGTTCTAGCCCTAAGTAGTAGTGGGTCTGGGTTGCCAGTAAGGGCGAGGATACGGGTTTCGGGCAGGGTTCAGGGCATAGGGTATAGGCCCTTCGTCTACAGGATCGCCGTTAGGCACGGGCTTAAAGGCTATGTTCTTAACTTAGGGGATGCGGGCGTCGAGATAGTGGTGGAGGGGGAGAAATCCTCCGTAGAGAGCTTTCTGGATAGCCTTGTTAAGGAAAGGCCGCCCCTAGCTGAATACAACGAGATCAAGGTAACATATGACGCAGCTACAGGCGAGTACCCGGAGTTCAGGATCGTGAAGAGTAGCTTTAAGGGCGGCGCTGGCCCCTCCTACCCACCCCCCGACATAGCGACATGCCGGAAATGCATTGAAGACATATTCAACCCATCGTCAAGGTACTACATGTACCCCTTCACCAGCTGCACCCACTGTGGCCCCCGCTTCACCATAATAGTCTCGCTCCCCTACGACCGTGAAAGAACGACGATGGTCGACTTCCCGATGTGTGAGGATTGCCTTAGGGAGTACAACGACCCCCTCGACAGAAGGTTTAACTCCCAGACCATCTGCTGCCCAAAGTGTGGCCCACGCTACAGGCTCTACACGTCCGGGGGAGAGCACGTCGACGGCGACCCCCTGGCCCTCGCAGCCAAACTCCTGGATGAGGGGCGGATTCTGGCTATAAAGGGGATTGGAGGCTTCCACCTAGCCGTAAACGCGTACGACGAGGATGCCGTTGCCAGGCTGAGGAGGAGGCGGAGGAAGCCCCAGAAGCCGTTTGCGGTGATGTCGAGGGATGTTAGAGAGGTTAAAAGCTTTGCCATCGTGAGCGAGGTCGAGGAGAAGTTGTTGACCTCTCCACAGGCTCCTATAGTCCTTCTCGAAAAGAGGAAGCCCTTCCCCCTGGCGGAGTCGGTGGCGCCCGGGCTTCCCAACGTGGGTGTAATGCTGCCTTACTCGGGGGTTCACCACATCCTCTTCCACTGGATGAAGACCGGCACGGCTGTTATGACCTCCGCTAACATGCCCGGTGAGCCAATGGTGAAGAGCAACAGGGAAGCCTTTAGGAGGTTGAGGGAGGTTGCAGATTATCTGCTGGTTCACAATAGGACAATATATGCAAGGTGTGACGACTCGGTTGTGAGGGTTGTAGATGGGGTTCCTACCCTAATAAGGCGCTCTAGGGGGTACGTCCCAGAGCCTGTAAGGGTACCGGTTAGGGGGAGGGTCATCGCTGTGGGTGGTGAATATATGGTTACTGGAACCGTGCTGAATGGAGACCTGGCATTCCCAACACAGCATATAGGCGACGTTGAGAGGCTGGAGACTGTCGAGTTTCTTGAAGAGGCTCTGCGTCACTACATAAAGCTTTTCAGGTTCAGGGGTTTTGACGGGGTTGCGGTGGATAAGCACCCGGCCTTTAGGAGCCGGATAGTCGCGAAGATGTTCGCCAAAGAGTATGGAGTCCCCATCATTGATGTTCAGCATCACCATGCACATATGGTGGCGCTCATGGCGGACGCCGGCATAGAGGAGGGTGAGACCATAGTTGCCATAACTAGCGATGGGTATGGGTACGGGGAGGATGGCGGCGCTTGGGGCGGCGAGGTGCTCGTCGGCAGCTATGGCTGGTACAGGAGGGCTGGACACCTGGAGCCGCAGCCCATGCCTGGGGGAGACCTCTGTGCGGAGTGGTATGGAAGGATGCTCCAGTCCATACTGTTCCAGTACGATGAGAAGGATAGGCTTAGGAGGTTCCTTGCCGAGAGATGCATCCACGGCTTTAGGTATGGGGAGCTCGAAATCGACTTCGTCTTTAGGCAGCTTGAAAAGGGCGCCAATGTTGTATGGACCACGAGCACGGGCCGCTACCTGGACGCGGCCAGCTGTCTTTTAGGTGTCTCCTATCGGAGAACCTATGAGGGAGAGGGGGCTATGAAGCTTGAGGGCTTGGCCTACTGGGCATCCGACACTGTTAAGCTGCCCTTTGAGGTGGCGGATGATGGGGACAGGCTTGTGCTTAGGACGTCTGAAGCCATGGCCACGGCTAAGGAACTTCTCCTCAAAGGTGTGTCTAGAAGGAGGCTGGCTCGCTCGATCCTCGCTGGGGTGGGTAGGGGTCTGGCCGAGATGGCGGTGGAGGTAGCCCTGAGGGAGGGGGTCAAGTACGTTGGCTTTACGGGGGGAGTTGCCTACAACGAGATTATAAGGAGGGCTGTTAAGGAGGTTGTGGAGAGGGCTGGTTTAAGGCTTCTGGTTCACCGGAGGCTGCCAGCAGGCGATGGAGGAATTTCCGTAGGGCAGGCGGCTGTGGCGGCCGTTAGGTTGAGGTGACACCCTTGATTGTTTCGACAGGCTCGCGGCTCCACCTGGGCTTTTACAATTTGACGGGTGCGCACAGGGCTTCTGGTAGTATAGCGGCGCATTTGGATG
>WAQG01000175.1 GCA_015520395.1 Candidatus Geoarchaeota archaeon | reverse complement strand
GGTTTTTCAGTTCGTGTCGCTGGAAACGTTATATAACTCCTCAGAGCCTATTTAGCTTGGATGATGAAAGCTTGATTGTCGGAGCCCTGTGAAGAGGGTTTCTGGTGCTGACCCACAGTCAGGAACGTTTCAGACGCCATAGTAATGCAAGTTTTTATTTTGTGGCCTGCTTCTGATTCTCGGGTTGATGATCAGTCCGCTCATAGCCTTCATCGCCTCGGTGCTGGTGCTCTTCATACTGGTTATCGTTAGAGTTAATGTTGCGGTTGCCGTCGTCCTCTCAACCGTGGTCTACGGGGTTCTGGCGCTAAGCCCCCTAGGCATGCTCTTGTCGATCCTCAGGGCCCTAACCAACATAAGGACATACATGGTAGTCTCGATATTTGTTATGGCCCTCTTCATGTCGTACGAGCTGAAGGTCGGCGGGGTTCTCGACATGCTGACGGACTCCTTCGCCGCCCTCGGCTGCAGGTTCGCTGGCTATTCAATTCCAGCCGTCATAGGGCTTATACCGATGCCGGGGGGCGCCCTCGTCTCAGCCATGACCCTGAAGGAGCACTATTTTGAACGCCTAGGCTTGAAGCCGAGCTTCGCATCCTACCTCAACTACTGGTTCAGGCATGTGTGGGTCTCCGTCTGGCCTATCTACCAGGGCCTCATCATAACCGCCGCCGTCCTGGGAGTCTCAGTATACAGCGTGATAGCTGCCACCTACCCGATAACCATAGGGGCCATCCTATCGGGCCTCATAGTCTCTCTCCCCATGATGGCTAGGCTGGGCAACTCAGGGTGCCGCAGGAGCCTTAAGTTGGGAGGAATCCTCAGGGGCGTCTGGCCGTTCATCCTGATAGCCATCCTGACGATAGGTCTGAAGATAAGCGTTGCCTACGCCCTCCTGGCAACCCTGGTGCCAGTCCTCCTGACCCTTAGGCCCAGCAGGGATAGGCTGGTGGAGGGCCTGAAGTTCGCCCTTAACGCCAAGATAATAGTGATAGTCTTGGCCGTCATGATATATAGGGAGTTCATAGCCGAATCCGGGGCTGCAGCCCACCTCTACAGGCTCCTGGAACAACACAGCGTCCCCGTACTCATCGTCTCCTTCATAATCCCATTCATGATAGGCGTTGCAACCAGCGGCGAATTTGTCTTCGCCGGGACAGCCTTCCCACTCATGACAAACATCCTGCTGAGCGATGGGCACATAAACAGCCTCCCCATGCTGGTCGGCTACATGGGCGGCTTCCTGGGGGTGATGCTCTCCCCGGTTCACCTATGCCTGGTTCTAACAGCCGAACACTACAACTCCCGATACAGGAACATTTACATTTACATCATCCCGGCAGCTGTTCTTAACATAGCGTTAACCCTAGTGTCCGTATACATTCTTTCTCAGATCAACGTCTTCCACGTGTAAGGATTCCACCCAGCAAGACTATTACGACCATGGCGGCCAGGACGCCGATCCACAGGAGCGAGCCCCCTCGCGGCTCCCAGGATGGCTTAGACGTTGTGCTGGTTGGGGGCTTGCTCGTCTCCCCGCCTCCAGGCGCCTCGCCGGTATACACGCCTTCAAAGATCTTCCACACGTCTCCCGTGGAGCTTCTCAGAACCCTCCGGAACCTCAGGAGCCTGCCCGAGGCCATATCCACCTCTATCTCCTCCTCCATCTCACCCTTATCCCTAGAGCGTATGTAGGTCGTGAGCCTCGCCCTACCCTCCTTGAAGCTTATGGAGTATTCGAGTTCTCCGCCCACCCTCTCATAGCTCCTCTTGAGATCCCTTAGGACGAGGAGCTGTGCCTCCCAGTACTCCCTGCCCGGCGGCGCATACGGGCTGTAAAGCCCTATTCTCTGGGGCGTGTCGTTGATCATTATGAGCTTTCCGTTGATCCTGACGTTGCATAGTGGTATTTCAACCATGAAGGCGGTAGATCCATTGGTGTAGGTTATGTTTATGGTGAGTCTCCCCATGACCGTATAGTCGATCCTGTCCCCAGTCCTGAAGTAATATTCCCCGACGCTGGCATTATACGCCTCGACGATGATGTAGGAGGACTTGGCGCCTATCCCCACCGATAGCTTAAACACCTTCACCCCTTGGGCTGTGTGGGCTGCGGGGAGGAGTAACAGGATCGATATGAGTATCGCCGCCAGCCTCATCTTCTCCTTCCCACCGGCATTATCAGCATGGGGAACTCGTTCCACCCATCTATGCCCAGGAGGTCTGAAAGATCGTCGTCGTAAAAAGCTCCCACCGCACATGTCCCAAGGCCCAGCGCCTCGGCGACAAGGTATATGTTCTGGGCGGCGAACCCCGTGTCGAGATGGACATACCTGTACGCCCTTATGCCATACTTCCACCTGGTTCGAGCGTAGACTACAGTCAAAACCAGGTCGAGGGGCGCCTCACCCACATGCTCCTGATCCAACGCTATCCTCATCAGCTCCCCTCTCCAGTCCCCAGCCCTAAGCAGCTTCAAAGAGGAAGAGGAAGGGTCGTAGTGGTAGATTCCGGGCTCAACCCCATCAACATCACCTATAACCGGGTAAACCTCAACCGGCTGAAGGGCGCCGGCAGACGGATATGGGCGAAGCAGATAACCATACTTAGAGCCCCAGATCCCCACGCTGAAGTGGAGAAGGGCCGCCAGCTCCTCCAACCTCACCCCGCCGGGCCCATACTCCCTCCTGCTCCTTCTCCTCACTATAATCTCGGCAAGCCCGCCCTTCAGGAGGTGGGCAACATCCCTCCCGCTGGGAAGTTTGACCTCCCTCAACCCCCTAACCCTCTTAACCAGTCCAGGAAACCTGCCAACCGGCGCCGGGAACCTAACCCCATCGAGCTTGGCAAACTCGTGATAGACCCTGGCCGGCTCCACCTCCCCGCTCCCAACACCCGCCAAAACCCTACCCATCTCCTCCAACAAACGCCTCCTAAGACTCATCGCTGACAAAACATCATAGAACCATGTATTTAGGTTTTGATGGACTTAAATTACGAATGAGTCTCAAAAAATAGTGGGTTTAAGTTGTGGTTTAGGGTGCGTTCAGGGCTTCCTCAACGCACTTATCCGCCCTGACTATCCCGAAGCCGCTCCACCTATCCCAGCCCGGCTCAAGTATGTCGTCGGCTGTAGAGGTCAATATGTAGTAGACCTCCTCGAACGTAAGTATGGGCTTCCCATTCTTTAGCCTGACGGCCTGCATAAGGGCGACAACGCCAGCGACGTGGGGGGTTGCCATGCTCGTCCCACTCGCGCTCCTATAGCTGTTCCAGGTCCAGGTAGAGTAGATATCTACGCCTGGCGCTGCAACATCCACCTCCTCTCCATCGCTACTCCAGGTCGGAACTTGGTCATTTATGTCCGTTGCGGCAACCGCGATGACCTCAGGGTATCTTCCCGGATAAGTTACATTGTCCGTTGTGGGGTCGCCATCCCCGCTATTCCCTGCGGCCGCCACCACTATCACGCCGTAGTTCTTCGCGGCTATTATAGCCTCATGGAGCGCTGGGACATCCTCGCTGGTCCCGAGACTCATATTGATAACCTCAGCCGCATCGTCATCCGGGTCTCCGGCGACAACGCCGTCCCCATCGCTGTCTATCACGCCGTCGGGCCCCCTAATAGCCCATTCTATCCCTTCGATTATGTCGCTGACAGTCCCCATGCCCAGGAAGTTCAGAGCCTTGATAGCATAGAGTTTAACGGAGGGAGCGACACCGGCCACGCCCACCCCGTTGAGGGTCGCTGCAACTATCCCGGCCACATGGGTCCCATGACCATTATAGTCGTTCCAAAGCCACGGGTTAGTCGACCTGATGAACCAGAGCAGGCATATCCCCCACTCAATATTTTGGGATAGATCCGAGTGCCAGAAGTTTATTCCAGTGTCTATCACGGCTACCTCAACAAGCCCATCTCCCGTTGTCCCCCCGATCTCCCACGCCTCTGGCGCCTTTATCCTCTCAACACCCCACTGGATTTCGAGGGCTCTGACCTCAGCATCCCTGACAACGTACCTCACCCCGGGATCCCTCTTAATAACTGGTATCAAGTCCTCCGGAACAAGCGCTGAGACGGCTGGTATCAACTCGTAAACCTCCTTAAGCTTAACACCATACTTTAAGAGGGCTTCGGGCTTCACATCCTTCTTAAGCCCTATAATCACTGGCACTAAGTTAGGGCTTTGCGCCGAGGCCGCGGGAGCGAGGTATAGCGCCGTCAGGATAACCGCTATAATAAATCCACCTATATACCTCATGACTAACAAAAACATTGCAATTGATGTAAATAAACTTAACGATACTGCCGGATTAACCAATGGGAGGACTTTAGCCTCATATACTGCAGTACCAAATTCGACAACTTCTATGCACCCTATCCTCCAAGCCCATGGGTGGTGAGGGTATCTTAACTAAAAGGCTTCTAAAATGATGTCGGCTAGAACCCGTTACATTGATATTTCCAAGTGGCGTAGATGGTCTATGGATGATGTTGGTACTGGTTGCTGATATGTGATGAGCGTGCTCTTAGCTGACCCCCTTCAACAGCCTTATGTATTCTCTCATCCAGTCTGCGAGGTCTCCTGGATGCCTGGATGTGACGAGGTTCCCGTCGACGACGACCGACCTGTCCTTCCAGATCCCCCCAGCAACCATAACATCGTCCTTAACACCATACCAGCTGGTGAGACGCCTGCCGGAGACGACCCTGGCAGAGATCAGCACCTGGGGACCATGGCATATCGCTGCGACCGGCTTGTTCCTCTCAAAGAAGTGCTTGACTATCCTTACGGCATGAGGACTTAGCCTGACCCTCTCGGGCCCCCTGCCGCCCGGGAGCACGAGGCCGACGTACTCCTCGGGGTTAACCTCATCAAAGGCGAGCTGGGCCTCAACCGTGTAGCCATGCTTCCCGGTTATCACTCCCCTTTTAAGGGATGCGACAATAACCTC
Organism: Candidatus Geoarchaeota archaeon; assembly: GCA_015520395.1. Classification (GTDB taxonomy): domain Archaea; phylum Thermoproteota; class Thermoprotei; order Gearchaeales; family WAQG01; genus WAQG01. Next base: position 2,314 of record WAQG01000175.1, on the reverse strand, counting down.
GTATCCCTCCTCCCTCAGCCTGTGGAGCGGGTAGAAGAGCTCCAGATCCTCAAAGCCGTCGGCCGACATTATAAGGATCTTCGCCATGCTAAACACCCAGATCTAAACGTCTGCAGGGGGAATATTAGGTTTAGGGATAGACGTTATTAGCTGTGGGAAGGATTTTGCTTCATGGTGGCGCATGATGTATGACTTCCTGCTAAGCCCCGAGGAGGTCAAGGTTAGGGATGAGGTCAGGGAGTTTGTTAGGTCGGTGGATCCCGAGCTCATTAAGAGGATGGATAGGGAGGAGGTTGTTTTTCCTAAGGAGTTTCTGAGGGCGGCGGGGGAGGCTGGGCTGCTTGGGCTGAGGTTTCCGAGCAGGTATGGTGGGAGGGGTTTGAGCTGGGTTGGCGAGGCGGCTGTTATGGAGGAGGTGGGGGTTTTAGGGTTTACGTTAAGCTGCCTCTACGGCCTTGTGAGCATAGTGGGAGAACCCATTAACGTTTTCGGGACGAAGGAGCAGAAGGAGAGGTATCTTGAGCCCATGGTTAGGGGGGAGCTCTACGGGGCTGAGGCCATAACCGAGCCTTCCAGCGGAAGCGACGTCTTCGGATCGACCATGACGAGGGCTGAAAGGAGGAACGGCTACTTCATCATAAATGGCCAGAAGAGGTTCGTGGTGGGCGGGGTTGGGGCCGACTTCTTCGTGGTCTACGCGGTAACCAACCCCAAGGCGCGGGATCCCAGGGAGAGGCTCAGCGCATTCCTGGTTGAGAGGACGGAGGGCATGAAGGTGGCGACCATCTACGGCACAATGGGAACCCGGGGCGGCGGAACCGCAAGAATAGTGTTCAGGGATGTGAAGGTTCCGGAGGAAAACCTGCTCGGCCCCCTCCACGGCGGCTACAAGGTCTTTAACAGGATGATGGTTCCAGAGAGGCTGGTCAGCGCCGCCGGGGCGATAGGCACGGCTATGGCGGCCCTGGAGATAGCCGTGAACTACAGCACAGTCAGAAGGGCCTTCGGCAGGCCCATCAGGGAGTTCCAGGGCGTGAACTTCAAGATAGCCGACATGGCCTCAAGAATAGACTCAGCCAGGGGCATCGTCTACATGGCGGCCAGGGCCGCCGACACGATACTGGAAGATAACCCTAGGGTTGTGAGGAGGCTCGTCTCGGAGGCAAAGCTGGTCGCCACGGAGGCGGCATGGAGTGTTGTCAGCGATGCTATGCAGATACTTGGGGGGATAGGCTACACCACAGTGTTCCCGATCGAGAGGCTGCTGAGGGACGTTAGGCTGGGGATGATATGGACGGGGACAAACGAGGTTATGAGGATGATAATACAGCATGAGACCTACCGGGAGCTGCTCAGCCCGGAGTACAGGAGGAAAAGAAGAAACGTCGAGCTAGACGCCCTCGGAGCCCATCTAGAGGAGGAGAAATACCCAGAGCAACCATAAACCTAAACACACCGGAGAATCAGCTCCAAACCTGCCGCACAGCCGTCCTCCTCACAACCCTCCCCATCTCATCCCTTAAACACCATAAGCCCTCATGAGTATTGCCCTTCCTTACCCTTACCCTCACCCTTACGCCCAAGCCAATACACCCTCACAAGCCGCATCTTCCCAATCCTCTTCCTCTTCATCAATCAAAATAATCTAAAACACAGTAATTATCATTAACGCACCACCAGAAACCCGAGGGCTGGGTCATCATTTTGTAGTGCAGCCACATCGGGGGCGGGTTATTGCTGAATGGAGCTAAGGATATTTACCAGAAAGTATTGCCAGCGATTCACATGATCGGATGTCGGGGTGGAAGGCTTCGTCTGTTATTCTGCGATGGTTGGTTAAGATGTCGTGTAACGTGGCTGCTGGTGGCAGGTTGGTGGTGTTGGCAGCTTCTCGACTTTTCTATAGTCTCCGAGGATCCTTACGCCCTCGCCCAGCTTGACCTGATCCGTGTAGAGCAGGTCTCCCAGGACTACGCAGTCGTCCCATAGGACGGCCCTCTTAACATAGGCGTTTCTCATCCGGCACTCCTCCTCGGCCTCCAAGAAGCCAGCATAGATATCCTCGGCCCTGGCCCCCTCCCTCAGGAGAACCTCGCCACCTGGGGCCACCAGGGGTCCTCTAGCCCTACCTCCGCGGCCCAACTCTATGTAGTCTGCACAGACCCCATTCCTAGCCTCGATCTCCCCTCCAACGCTAACCTCCTTTGCCTCAATCTGGTCGCATCTAAGCAGACCCCCCACCGAAACCTCGCCAACAGCCAGGGCATCTTCAACCAGCATCTCTCCACCCACCGAAACCTCCTCCGCCTCCAGC